>NZ_JBFTPW010000019.1:0-83178 GCF_056398685.1 Arthrobacter sp. 01T428
CGAACCCGGAAGCTAAGACCCACAGCGCCGATGGTACTGCACCCGGGAGGGTGTGGGAGAGTAGGACACCGCCGGACAACCATTCACCGGCCAGGCCCCGACACACCGTGTCGGGGCCTGACCCACTTAAAACACCCCAACACACGAGCCCGCGACCAACGAAAACCCCCGCTCACCTATGACCCGGTTTCCCCGGACCCCCGCCCACCTATGACCCGGAAATCCCAAACCCCGGCTCAGATATGCGGTTCCACGGCCCACGCCCGCCCACATGATGTGAGCGGGCGTCCCGCCGGAACCCGGCATACGTGAGCGGGCGTCCCGCCGGGAGCCGGCATACGTGAGCAGGCGTCCCGCCGGGACCCGCCATAAGTGAGCGGGCGTCCCGCCGGGACCCCCTATTTGTGAGCTAGCGTCCGGTCAGAACCGGTTATCTGTGAGCTAGCGTCGGGGGTTCGGGAGTTCGCCCGCGGCGGAATTGACCCCCAAAAGCGCCCGAAATAGGGTGAATTTGGTCAAAAAAGCGCGGAAACACGCGGAATTTGCTGGCCGAGTCCTCCCAAGCTGGTAAGTTTTCGAACAGTGGCTCGCACGCATGCCGTGTGTGGGCTCCAAAATCGTAAAGTCCAGGAGGACACAAATGGCTAAGAACCGTAGCGAACTGGTTTCCGAGGTAGCTGGCAAGGCTGGCACCAGCCAGGCTGCAGTCAACTCCGTGCTCGATGCCCTGTTCGAAGTTTTCGAGACTTCCGTCGCCGCTGGCGAGAAGATCACCATTCCGGGCTGGCTCGCCATCGAGCGCACCGACCGCGCAGCCCGCACGGGCCGCAACCCGCAGACCGGCGAGACCATCCAGATCGCCGCTGGCCACAGCGTCAAGCTGACCGCCGGCTCCAAGCTGAAGGCAGCTGTCGCCAAGAAGTAAGACACTTCGGCGAACGCCTAGGAAAGGCGGCAACCTGCGGGTTGCCGCCTTTCTGCTTTAACCCGCTCGATTCGCCGCGCCGCCGACGTTAGCGGACAATGGATAGGTGCCATCAGCCAAAACTCCCTCCACTGCCCCCTCGCCCGCTTCCAAGCCGGGAACGAAGGCAGGCGCTGCCGTGGAGGGGATCTCCCTACCGTGGCAGCTTGCGGGCTTCGCTGCGCTCTTCCTGGCTCTAGCGGGCGCATTGATCTTCTCCGGCGCCTCGGCCGCGCGCCAAGTCTCTGACCCGGGCGCCTTGGTGCGTTGGGGGCTGCCCGTCGCCAAAGCCATTCACAACGTCTCCTTGGCGACTGTGATCGGCGGGCTGATCTTCGCCGTCGTCATCCTTCCCAAGCACCTGTCCCGATCCAGGGGCGATGACGCCCCGGAACACCCGGCGTTCGCGCGTGCGTTGGCCGTAGCGGCAGCAGCAGGCGCTGCCTGGACGCTCTCCGCCGTCGCTGTCCTTGTGTTGACGTACTCGGATGTGGCCGGGCAGAGCCTCTCCGGGGACGCGCAGTTCACTGCATCCCTCGTCTACTTCATGACGGACATCCAGACGGGCCAGGCGTGGCTCGCCGTGACGATTATCGCCGCGATTGTCACGACGGCGCTGTTCGGCGTCCGCTCGCTGGCGGGACTAGCGCTGACGCTCGTCCTGGCCCTGGGCGGACTAATCCCGAGTGCGCTGATCGGGCACTCCGCGAGTTCCAACGACCACGAGGGCGCTATCAATTCGCTCGGCCTTCACTTGGTGGGCGTGTCCACCTGGGTGGGCGGCATCATCATGCTTGCGGTCCTCTCGAGCCTCCTGCGAGGTTCCAAGGCAACAGGCACCAAGGACATTACTGAGCAGACCCTGCGCCGGTTCTCCGCGTTGGCCGGCTTCGCCTTCGTGCTGGTCTTCGCTTCGGGCGTCGTGAACGCGAGCATTCGTGTGACCAGTTTTTCGGCCTTGGTTGGCACCCCCTATGGGCAGATCATCCTGGCGAAAGCGCTTGCCACAGTTGTCCTCGGCGGCATCGGTTTCATGCACCGCCAGTGGGTGATCCCGCAGCTGGGCCGCAAGTCGATGACCACGCGCCGCGTGCTGTGGCAGCTGGTGTTGGTCGAACTTCTGGTGATGGGCGCCACGTCGGGACTCGCCGTCGCGCTGGCCAGTTCGGCACCGCCGCTGCCCACCACCTACGCGCCCGACGCCTCGCCGGCCTTCATCCTGTCCGGTTACGAGCTGCCGCCCGAACTGACGCCCGCGCGATGGTTGACCGAGTGGCGCTTCGACTGGCTTTGGGTGGCTGTGGCCCTCTTCGGCGCGGCGAGCTACATCCTTGGCGTGGCCAAGGTCCGTCGCCGCGGTGACTCCTGGTCGTGGTTCCGTGCGGTGAACTGGATGATCGGCCTGCTCGTCCTGACCTACATCACGTCCGGACCGCCGTCGGTATACGGCCGCATACTGTTCTCCGCCCACATGGTGGACCACATGGCGTTGACGATGGTGGCGCCGCTGTTCCTGGTCCTGGGTTCCCCGGTGACGTTGGCATTGCGGGCCCTGCCGTCGCGCGGCGAGGGATCACGCGGAGATGGCTCCCGTGGCCTTCGTGAATGGCTCCTGGTGTTCGTGCACTCGAAGTTCTCCCAAGTGGTGACCCACCCACTCTTCGCCGCGGCGAACTTTGCCGGTTCGATCGTCCTGTTCTACTTCTCGGACGCGTTCGGCTGGGCGATGCGTGAGCACGTGGGCCACGAACTGATGAACCTGCACTTCCTGCTCACCGGCTACATCTTCGTCCTCACCATGATCGGCACGGACCCGCTGCCGCGTCGTGCGCCCTACCCGATGCGGCTGCTTCTCTTGCTCGCCACGATGGGCTTCCACGCCTTCTTCGGAGTATCCATCATGGGAGGCACCGGACTGCTCGCCGCCGATTACTTCGGCAACCTCGGCCGGACCTGGGGACAATCGGCTTTGCTGGACCAGCAGACAGGCGGCGCCGTGGCCTGGGGAATCGGCGAAGTTCCCACCTTGCTGGTGGCGATCGGCGTCGCGGTCATGTGGTCGCGTTCGGATGAGCGGGAGACCAAACGCACCGACCGGGCGGCGGACAGGAATAACGACGCCGACCTGAATGCTTACAACGATATGTTTGCGCGGCTTGCAGACCGCGATGCGAAACTGATTGATCGGGACTCCAAGCAGCCCGAAAGCAAGACCAACCTGGAAGGACGCTGATGAGCGAAACCGTACGCACCCAATTGCGTGTCCGCGCCTCTGAACTGGTGGGCCGTGGCTGGCTCAACACCGGTGGGAAGACCCTGGACCTGGAAGCGCTGCGCGGCAAGATCGTGCTGTTGGACTTCTGGACGTTCTGCTGCATCAACTGCCTCCATGTCCTGGATGAGCTGCGCCCGCTCGAGGAAAAATACTCGGACGTCCTGGTGACGGTCGGCGTGCACTCTCCCAAGTTCGAGCACGAGGCCGATCCCGTGGCCCTCGCTTCCGCCGTCGAGCGTTACGAAATCCATCACCCCGTCCTGGACGACCCCGAGCTCGCTACGTGGAAGGCCTATACGGCCCGCGCCTGGCCGACGCTGGTGGTTGTGGACCCCGAGGGCTACATCGTGGCGCACCTTTCCGGTGAGGGCCACGCAGACGGCCTTGCGGTGCTCCTCGAGGAACTCGTGGCCGAGCACGAAGCCAAGGGGACCCTTCACCGCGGCGACGGCCCCTACGTGGCTCCCGTCCCGACGTCGGGCACCTTGCGCTTCCCCGGCAAGGCGACCCAGCTGGACAACGGCAACTACCTGGTGGTCGATTCCGGCCACCACCGTTTGGTGGAACTTCGTCCTGACCTTGAGACGGTTGAGCGTGTCATCGGCTCCGGAACCAAGGGTTACCTGGATGGTGCGGCGGAAATCGCGCAGTTCAACGAGCCGCAGGGCGTGGCGGTGCTCCCGTCGTCGCTGGCTTGGCAGCTTGGCTACGAAGCAGTGGTCGCGGACACCGTGAACCACCGCCTCCGCGGCGTCACGCTCAGCTCGGGCTACGTGCAGACTGTTGCCGGCAACGGCGTGCAGCGCCTGCTCGACGCCGGCCCTGCCCGTGTGACGGAAAGCGGTGCCGGCGTTTGGGCTGAACACCCCGACGGCGGTCCGGCTGACTTCGCGGCCGACGCACTCGACGTCGGGGTACTTGGTGTGGGGACCGGGGTGTCCCTGTCCTCGCCGTGGGACGTGGTGTGGAGCGAGAAGCTGCAGCGCGTTGTCATCGCGATGGCCGGCACGCACCAGATCTTCGCCTTTGAGCCTCTCAGCGGCGAGGTATCCATCCTGGCCGGCTCGGGCCTTGAAGGTTTGCTTGACGGCCCCGCCGAGGAAGCCTGGTTCGCCCAGCCTTCCGGCCTGGCCGTCGATGCGGATGACAACATCTGGGTGGCCGACTCCGAAACCTCGGCGCTCCGCCGGCTGGTCGTTGGCGAATCAGGTGTGACTGTTGAGTCGGCCGTGGGCAAGGGCCTCTTCGATTTCGGTTTCCGGGACGGCGAGGCCCCCGAAGCCCGCCTGCAGCACCCCCTCGGCGTCACAGTGCTCCCCGATGGCTCCGTGGCCATCGCAGACACCTACAACGGTGCCGTGCGGCGCTACGATCCGGCGGCTAAGGCCGTGTCCACCCTGGCGAGGGGTCTCGCCGAGCCGAGCGACGTCGTCGTGGTCTACCCGGAAGGCGGCGAACCGCTGCTGGCGGTGGTGGAATCAAACAAGCACCAGCTGGTTCTCGTTCCCATCCCCAAGGAAGCCCAGCAGGTGGACGAGGGAGCATCCCAGACGCAGCGGCCCAAGAGCCCCGTGGCGCCGGGAAACGTGGAGCTGACCGTGCGCTTCACGGCCCCGACCGGACAGAAGCTCGACGACCGCTGGGGCGACCCTACGCAGTTGAAGATCTCCTCGACCCCGCCTGAGCTGCTGCTTTCCGGCGGTGGCACGTCGGTAGGCCTGCTGCGGACCCTTGAGCTGTCCGCGGACGTGCCTGAGGGGATCCTCCACATTACGGCCCGCGCGGCTGCGTGTGATGGCCCGGAAACTGAGGACGGCGAAATCCCGGATCACGCCGCGTGCCACCTCTACCAGCAGGACTGGGGCATCCCCGTGGTCATGCAGGCCGACGGCGACTCCGAGTTGGTGCTTGACCTGCGCGGGATGGACTAGGCAGGGGCTGGCTGGACCGGGCGGGCCGCAGCCGAACCTAGAAGCTCACCAGCGGCGTGACCGTGATGGTGTCCGCGCCTATGTCCAACCGTGTGGTGAAGCTGAAGTCGTGAACGGCACTGAGGTCGCCGACCAGTCCGCTGAAGAGGTCAATTTCGCGGGCGGTTACCTTGGCCTTGCCGTTGAGGGGCGCCACGACCCACTGCCCGTTAAAGGGGTCGATGCTGACCTTGGGGTACTCCGTGATCTGCCACCTGATGGTCCCGTCCACCACCCGGCTGTTGGTCACGTGGTAGAACGGGCAATCGGGCTGGAGCTTTTGCTGCTTGGTGGCATCCGCGGCGCAGGTGTCCAGGAATTCCTTGACCTTGTCGCTCACCACCTTGATCATGGCGTCGGTGGGC
The DNA here is from genome assembly GCF_056398685.1 of Arthrobacter sp. 01T428. Lineage (NCBI taxonomy): Bacteria > Bacillati > Actinomycetota > Actinomycetes > Micrococcales > Micrococcaceae > Arthrobacter > Arthrobacter sp. 01T428. Next base: position 5,575 of record NZ_JBFTPW010000019.1, read on the forward strand.
TTGGTCAAAAGGTTGAGGGGCGCCTGCGGCAGGGCGCCTGTAGTCACCGACGTGCTGGTAGTCGGCGCCGAGAAGTATTTGCCGGCGAGGCTGGCTTCGTATTGGCCGGGGTAAAACACGGCAAAGCTGTTGCGGCCGTTGGGCAGGTTTACCGGGACCCCGTTCAGGGTGGCCTCGTTGGCGTTCACCACGGTGACCTCAATGGTCGGCAAGGATGACGGCACGAAGGACCACTTACCGAAGAACGGCCACTCGGTTCCCGTCCGTTCCAGGAGGAAGTCCGAATGCAGCGCCTTGCCGTCGATCTGGTAGTCCATGGGGACCGTCACCCGGTTTCCGCCACGGGATTCGGCGTTGCCGAGTTTGATATCAGTGATCTTCGACGCCGCCGTCTGCAGGGCGGTACCGTCCAGCATGGCCGCATTGGCGTTGGGCACGGAGGCGTGCAGGAGTCCGAGGGCTTCCCCGCCGTGCCCCTGCTGGAGGGCCGACAGGTAATCGCGCACTTGCTGCTGGGGGCTGGCTATGGAGTTGCTCACCAGGTTGATGGAAACGATCGCAGCGGCCACAGCAAGCATCAGACCGAGCAGCCACCCGGCCGCGGTCTTGACCAACGCTTGACTCAACTGCACGCCCTTTACGTTACCCGCCGGTTCCGCAATACCCCGGCATCCTTCCCCTCCCGTGACATCTGGACACGCATTTGCGAAGAGTCCGACGGCGGGTGGCAGCTCCGTTTCAGCGGCGCCGGCGCGATGAGGTTCCGAACACTCCGCGGAGCAATTCCCGGCCGAGTTGCGTGCCGAAGGACCGTGCCATGCTTTTGATTCCGCCGCCGAGCGCACCACCCAGGACGCCCGCGAGATCGCCCATCATGCCGTCGCCGCCTTGCTGCGGAGCCGGTGCTTGGACCGGCGCGGGTGCGGGCGGCCACGCTTCGGAGCCTGGTAGCGGGCGGCTGCTGGGACGGCCAAGGATTTCTTCCTCGATCCTGCGGGCTTCGGCGTCCACGGATTGAGGATCAACGGAGGCTGGTACCGGTGGCCGACCCGGTGCGGCTTCTCCGGTGGAGGGCGCGGTCCCTTTGTCAGTGAGTTTCTCGTAGGCCGAAATGTTGTCCACGGCAGTGCCGTACTTCGGCAGCAGCGGGGAAGCGGCGATGGTGCTGCGGATCAGTTCGTCCGTGCTGGGTCCCATCACGGATTCCGGGGCACGCAGCTTGGTCAGCGCCACGGGCGTGGGCGCGCCCTTTTCGTTCATGACGGTGATGACCGCTTCGCCGATACCGGCGGAAGTGAGGGTTTCCTCAAGGTCGTAGTCGCTCACCGGGAACGTGGACACGGTGGCCTTGAGGGCTTTGGCGTCCTCCGGGGTGAATGCGCGCAGGGCATGCTGGACCCGGTTGGCAAGCTGACCGAGGACGGCGGCAGGGACATCCTTGGGTGTCTGGGTGACGAAGAAGATCCCGACCCCCTTGGACCGGATGAGCCGCACAGTGGTGGTGATGGCTTCGAGGAAGGCCTTGGATGCGTCGGAGAAGAGCAGATGGGCTTCGTCGAGGAAGAACACCAACTTGGGCTTGTCCAGGTCTCCTGCTTCGGGCAAGTCTTCGAAAAGGTCCGCAAGCAACCACATCAGGAACGTCGAGAACAGCATGGGTTTGGTCTGGAGCGTGGGAAGTTCAAGGCAACTGATCACGCCGCGGCCGTCCGGGGCTGTGCGGAGGAGTTCTGCGGTGTCGAACTCCGGCTCGCCAAAGAACTTCTCCATGCCTTGGGCCTCGAGGTTGACGAGTTCGCGCAGGATGACGCCGGCCGTGGCCTTGGAGAGTCCGCCGAGGTCTTCGAGTTCAGCCTTGCCCTCATCCGAGGTCAGGAACTGGATGACGGCCCGCAGGTCTTTAAGGTCGATCAGTTCCAGTTTTTTCTGGTCGGCGAAATGGAAGATCAGCTGCAGGCTGGATTCCTGCGTGTCGTTGAGTTCCATGATGCGCGAGAGCAGGATGGGGCCAAACGAGGTGATGGTTGCCCGGACGGGAACGCCGTTGCCATCCCCGCCCAATGAGAGGAACTCGACCGGAAAGGCCTTGCCTACCCACTCTTGGCCGAGGCTTGCGGTGCGGGCCGTGAGTTTCTCGCTGGCCGTCGCCGCGGTGGCGAGTCCTGAAAGGTCTCCCTTGATGTCCGCCAGGAAGACGGGGACGCCGGCCGTGGACAGCTGTTCGGCCACCATGTGCAGGGTGACGGTCTTGCCGGTGCCTGTGGCCCCGGCCACCAAGCCGTGCCGGTTCATCATGGACAGCGGCAACCGGACTTGGGCCTCTTTGTGGACTTCGCCGTCGACGATGGCGGCACCTAGCTCGATCGTGGGGCCATCGAGGGTGTATCCCCGCTGGATCGTGGCAAGTTTTTCAGCTGTTGTTTTCTTGGCCATGCGCATAGCCTAGTGGTCCAGGGCCGCGGTGTGGCGGGAAAGTTTTGCCGTGCTCGGCAACGGTATAGTGCCCGGATGGATGACAAAGCGGTTCTGCTCAAATATCTGCGCGCCCGTCGCGGCGAGCTCCTCGCCAAGCTCGACGGACTCGACGAGTACGACGTCCGCCGGCCTATGACCCCCACCGGCACCAACCTCCTGGGACTGGTCAAGCACGTGGCGAGCGTGGAGCTTGGGTACTTCGGGGAGGTCTTTGGCCGGCCCAGCGGCCGGGAATTACCGTGGTTTGCCGACGACGCCGAAGCCGATGCGGACCTGTGGGTTCCTCCGGGGGAGAGCAGGGAAGAGATCATCGAACTGCACCGCTACTCGGCCGAGCACAGCGATGCAACCATCGAGTCGCTCCCACTCGACGCTCCCGGGGAAGTGCCGTGGTGGCCTGAAGAACGCCGACACGTGACGCTTCACCACATCCTGGTGCACATGTGCGTCGAGACAGCCCAGCACTTGGGGCATGCCGACATACTTCGCGAGCTCATCGACGGTTCGGCCGGAAAAGGTCCCGGGGACCCGAACTTGTCACAGCGAAGCACCGAAGAATGGGCCGCCCACTGGGCACGGATCGAAGCCGCGGCGCGCCAGGCTGTGGGCTAGGGTCACGCCTGAGCGGACGCCAGGTCCTTCGTGAACGCCAAGTGCTTGATCTCTTCCGGATCCGCGTCGACGTCGAACAGCGGGGCGTAGCCGGTGGCCAGGTACAGGTTCTTGGCTTCGGGCTGCCGCGGACCGGTGGTGAGGTAGATCCGGCGGTAGCCGCGCCGCGCCGCCTCGGCTTCCAGTTCCGCGAGGACAACCCGGGCCAGTCCTCGACGCCGGTGCGCCGAATGCGTCCAGATCCGCTTGAGTTCCGCCGTGCGGGAGTCGTAGCGGCGGAATGCCCCGCCCGCCACGGTTTCGCCGTTGTCCTGCACGATGAGCAGGGCACCGTGGGGTGCGGCAAACTCGCCGGCCGGGTACCGGTTGAGTTCCTCGGCCGCGCCGCCGCTGCCAAAGAGGTCGCCGTAGCGCGTGGTGTATTCGACGGCGAGTTCGTCCAGGAGTGGCTTGACGCGTGGATCGCGCATGGGCAGTGTCAGGACGGAAAGGCCCGACGACGGCAGGGTTGGCGTTGTTGTCATGGCTTACCTTTCGTGAATTTGCCCAACTAGCTCGCAGTTGTTGTCGTTATGAGGCGTCAAAACGACAACAACTGCGAGCTAGTTGGGTGGATCGTGCTTGGGCGAGGGGCCGCGAGTTCGGCCAGGAGGCGGCGGGCCAGGGCGTCGTTCTCGCGGAACGGCGCTGCGTTGGTGCCGGGCCGAGCGAACGCGCCAGCGCCCCAACCCGAGGTCCAGGGTCCGACGGCGAAAAGCCCCGCCTGCCGCACGCCGTCGGCAGCTAGGACTTCGTGCGAACTCGAGACCAACAGCTTACCGGTGGAGTGGGGACCGTCCGAGGTGAGGAGCGACTGTTCGGTGCCCCAACCGGCGTCGTGCAGGTCCGCAAGCGCGGGGTTGGCGGACCGTGCCACCGACGGCGACGGCAAGCGGGCCTCGATGTACGCCGCCGCGTCCACCACCACGGGCGATTGGAAGGAACCGGCCACGAACCGCCCGCTGGCCTCGTCCGGACGCACCCACATGCCCGGACCCAGGAACTGCAACAATCCGGCCCGGTGCAGGGCAAGGATTTCGCGCAGCCGGTGCGGCGGCGGGCCGGAATCCACGAAGCTGAAGAAGCCGTGCCACCAACCGTGCACCGCTTGTTGGGAGCGCGAATTGAGCCGCTCCTGCGGGACCAGCCGGCCGAGTTCCATGTAGACCCGGAGCAGGGCCGTGAACAAGGCCAAGGTTTCCGAATGGTCGGGACTCGTGCGGAGCTTGAGGTCGCGTTCAATGTAGCTCGCCACCGATCTCTGCACCGCGGCATGGTCCGCGAAAGCGCAGCCGCTGAACGGTTGGTCCAGGGCCTCGAGGTCGAGACGGAGGGCAGGGTCCGGGACGGCCGAGGCCACGAGGTTTTCGCGTTCGCGGCTGTACCAATCCAGGGCATCGAAGCGCGCCGAAAATTCGTCCCAGCCGCCGTGGACGCGTTCCGGATAGCCGGTGAAGAGCTCGCGGTAGTAGGCGTAGCCGGCGTCTTTGGCGATGAGGGGCCACAGCTGGGTCCGGAAATCCAGCTCCTCGTGCGCGGCGAGCAGCAATTCCACGGCGTCCGCGGTGAAGTACCGGGGTGCGCCGACGGGTTCGCCGCGCAGGGTGGAGGAGATCTTGGAGTGGTACGGCACTCCGCGCCGGGAGCCTGCCCAGAGCCGCGGTTCGGCGCCGGACGGCACATAGTCCAGGCCGCCGTCGGGCCTGTCTTCGAAGCGGCCGCCGCGGCCCTCGAACAAGAGCACCAGAAGGTCCACGAACGCCAGCCCCATGCCCGAAACCAGGACGTCCTGGCCGGGTGCGATCGCCGAATAGTCGACGTCGGTGGTGTACGACGGCGCCGCGTGGAACCCGCCGTGCCGGGCGGCGAACTCGGCCAACCGCGCCGATTCCGGCTCGGCGCGGGAGTCCGTGTGGCCCAGCGTGTACACCACGAGGTCAGCCTCCAGCACCCCGCCAGAAGCGAGCCGCACGCGGTACTTCGCACCGCCGTCGGGCCCTCCCGGACCCTCCGGAGAGTGGCGTTCGACGGCGGTTGCCGTGTCCCGGTGGACCGTCACCGAAACGTCCGGGCCGAGTGCCGCGACGGCCCGGCGGAAGAACCACTCGAGGTACTTGCTCTGGAGCTGCCGGCTAGGAAACGAGGCCGGTGTCAGCACCCGGAGCTGCTCGAGGAGGTGGGCTTCCAACTCCGGGACGTCGCGGATGGAACCGTCGAGCACGCCCGTTGCCCATGTGGCGAGGCCCGGACCGTCAACGGAGGGACCGTCGCAGGCCACGGAGTTGTCGGTGAACATCGTGACGTCCGCGGCCGTGGAGTTGAGCAGTAGTCCCGGGCTCTGGTCATAGCGCCAGATCCTCCCGGAACCGGGTTCGTACGGCTCGACGACGTGGATGGAGAGGGGCCCGTCGAAGAGGCCGGACCTGTTGGCCGCGAGCCGTTCGAGGATGCCGGCTGAGCGCGGGCCACCGCCAATGAACACGATCGTGGGGGCGAAGGGCGGCATGGCAACTCCTGTTGGCGGTGGCTGGTGGTACCCGAGCCTAGGGACCCGGCGGGCCCTCGGTCGAGGCCCGGGTAACGGCCGTTCACCACGCGTCACGGTGCGTCAACAAGCGCAAAGAACGGACTCATATGGCTCCGTATGAAGCCGCGCGAAGCGCGATGAATCCCCATGAAGAAGTGCAAAAACCTGCCTTGCAGCCGCTTCGGGAGCGCCCCTAGATTGGCAGCCATCCGATAGCCAACAACCCATACGAAGCGAGGTGGCGCATGAGTTCAGCAGCAACCACAGTGGCGCAATCCGCACAGCAATCTGCACCGGAACCGGCGCCCGCCAGCGCCGTCACGGAAAGCCCGACGCCGGCCGCCGGGCCGGGTGCCGCCGCCCGGAGTGCAGCCGAGGGTGCTGCCGCCCCGGGTGCCCCAACCGACTACTCCGGCTACAAGCTGGTCCCGGCCCGGCATCCATGGCGCTGGGTAGGCACGGTTGTGGTGGCGCTTGGCGTCGTGGCGGTGGCCTGGTCCCTCGCGACGAATCCGCGCTGGGAGTGGGGCGTGGTGGCGCAATGGTTCACCGCGCAGTCCGTGGTGAACGGCCTCGTGGAGACACTCAAGCTGACGGCCATCTCCGGCGCGCTCGGCTTTGTCCTCGGTTTCATCCTGGCCCTCATGAGGCTGTCGGCCTCGCCACTGCTGCTGTCGGTGTCCTGGACGTTTTCCTGGATCTTCCGTTCCACTCCCTTGTTGGTGCAGATGCTGCTTTGGTACAACCTTGGCTACCTCTACGAGAAAATCAGCTTGGGCATCCCCTTCACGGATATCCGCTTCTTCGAGGTCCAGACCACCACGCTCATCAGCCAATTCGCGGCGGCAGTCCTGGGCCTGACCCTCAACCAGGCGGCGTACTCGGCGGAGATCATCCGTGGCGGCATCCTCTCGGTGGATCAGGGCCAGCTCGAGGCAGCCGCGGCCCTAGGCATTCCGGCGTGGCGACGCTCCACCAGGATCGTCTTGCCGCAGGCCATGCGGGCCATCCTGCCCACCGCTTTCAACGAGATCATCGGCCTGGTCAAGGGCACCTCAATCGTCTACGTCCTGGCCTATTCCGAGCTCTTCTACACCGTGCAGGTCATCTACAACCGCACCCAGCAAGTCCTTCCGCTGCTCCTCGTGGCGACCCTCTGGTACGTCGCCATTACCTCGGTCCTGAGCGTCTTCCAGTACTACATCGAGCGGCATTATTCGAAGGGCGCCGTCCGCAACTTGCCGCTCACTCCGCTGCAGAAGGCAAGGAAGTTCTTTGCCACCCACGCACCAGTGAATTTTGACCGAGCGAACCTTGACCGAGCGAAGGACGCCCGATGAGCACCGCTGCTTTTCCCGCTGAGAGCCCGACGACGGCGGCGCCAGCCGCCGCTGCAACCCGCGGCCACGTGGAAATCACCAACGTCCGCAAGTCCTTTGGGGGAACGGAAGTCCTCAAGGGTGTGTCCCTGACGGTGCCGCCAGGCGGCGTCGCCGTGATCGTGGGACCCTCCGGCTCGGGGAAGTCCACGCTTCTGCGGACTATTAACCACTTGGAAAAGGTGGACGGCGGGTACATCACCATCGACGGCCAATTGGTGGGTTACCAGGTCCGCGGAAACAAGCTGCACGAACTGCGCGAAAAGGACATCCTCAAGCAACGCACGGACATCGGCATGGTGTTCCAGAACTTCAACCTGTTCCCGCACCTCACCGCGCTGGAAAACGTGACGGAAGCACCCGTCGTCGCGCTCCACCGGAACAAGGCCGAAGCGCGCAAGCGCGGGCTGGAACTCCTGGACCGCGTGGGCCTCAAGGACCGGGCCGACGCCTATCCGCGGCAGTTGTCCGGCGGCCAGCAACAGCGCGTTGCCATCGCCCGGGCGCTTGCCCTTGACCCTAAGATCCTGCTCTTCGACGAACCGACGTCGGCCCTCGATCCGGAGCTGGTCAACGAGGTCCTGGACGTCATCCGCGAACTTGCCACCTCCGGCACCACGTTGATCATCGTCACGCACGAAATGGGCTTCGCCCGCGACGTCGCAGACACCGTGGTCTTCATGGATCAGGGCCAGATCGTTGAGCAAGGCAGTCCCCAGGAGATCTTCGCGAATCCCCGTGAACCCCGGACGCGGAGCTTCTTCTCCAAAGTCATCGAACCAGCTTTCAACATCTGAGGAACCAACCTAATGCCACGCATCAAAACCAGGCTTCTCGCGCTCGCGGTGCTGCCCGCCGTCGTACTCCCGGGGCTCGCCGGGTGCTCCGACCCCGGTGCCTCCGCGGCCGGGGCCAGCCCGTCCGCGAGTGCCGCCCGCAACGGCGTCGTCTACAACACCTCGCCCGAGCAGAACCGTATCCGGGCGCAGAAGGATCCCGCCGCGGCAGCCGCCCTGCCGGCCGCGATCGGCAAGGACGGCAAACTGACCGTTGCCACCACGGCCGGGTCCATCCCGCTGTCCTTCCATGCGACGGATGACAAGACCCCGATCGGAGTCGAGGTGGACATCGCCCAGCTCGTGGCCGACAAGCTGGGCCTCGCACTGGACGTGCAGGTCACCTCCTGGGAGAACTGGCCGCTCAAGACGCAGTCGGGCGATTTCGAAGCGGTCTTCTCGAACGTGGGCATCAATAAGGACCGGGTGAAACTGTTCGACTTCTCCACCTACCGCGCCGCGTACATGGGATTCGAAGCCAAGAAATCGTCCACGTACAACATCAAGGGCGCGGACGATATCTCCGGGCTGAAGGTCTCGGTGGGCTCGGGCACCAACCAGGAGAAGATCCTCCTGGCCTGGAACAAGGACCTGGAATCCCGTGGCAAGGCTCCGGCAACACTGCAGTACTACTCCTCCGACGCCGACACCATCCTGGCGCTCTCCTCGGGCCGGACGGACCTGAACATCGCGCCCTATCCGTCCGTCTCCTACCGCGAGAACACGCGGGACGACCTGAAAGTGGTGGGCAAAGTCAACGCTGGCTGGCCTTCAGAGACCCTCGTCGCGGCCACCACCCTCAAAGGCAACGGCCTGGCTCCGGCCATCACGGATGCCCTGAATTCGGCGATCAAGGATGGCTCCTACGGGAAGGTCCTGGACCGCTGGGGCCTTTCGCAGGAAGCCTTGCCGGAATCGAAGACCGTGACAGAGGCAAACTTCGGGAGTGCCCAGACAGGGAAAACACAGTGAAGTTCCAGGTACTCGACATCATTCCGCACCTGAAGAACCCGCTGACGGGAGAAATCGTCTCGACGGCCGAGCGGCTCAACCAAGTGGTGCAGACTGCGCGCCGGGCCGAGGAATTGGGTTTCGATAGTTTCGCTGTGGGGGAGAGGCATGCCGGTGAGTTCATCTCATCGTCCCCGACGACGGTCCTCGCCGCCATCGCGGCGGTCACCAACCGTATTCGATTGCAGACCGGCGTCACCGTCTTGTCGGTGCTCGATCCCGTGCGGGTGGCCGAAGACTACGCCACGATCGATCAGCTGAGCCGGGGCCGCCTGGAACTCGTGATCGGCAAGGGCAACGAGGTGCTGCAATATCCGTTGTTCGGGCTCTCCCTCGATGATCAGTGGGAGCTGCTCGCCGAAAAGTATGGCTTGTTGCGGAGGCTGTGGCGTGAAGAAAACGTCACCTGGTCCGGCCGTTTCCGGCCCGCATTGAGCGAAGCAACGACGACGACGCCGCGACCGTTTGCGGGTTCGCCGCGGATTTGGCACGGCTCGGCTACAACCCTGACCTCGGCTGCCCTCGCCGCCCAGTGGGGCGATCCACTTTTCACGGCCAACGCCATCCAGCCTCGCGAGAACTACAAGATCCTGATCGACCACTACCGCGAGGAATACGAACGCCACGGCCACGATCCTCGGCACCAGTACCTCGGTTCGGGTTCCGGCGCAGGCGGCGTGTTCGTCGCGGACACCACGCAGGAAGCCAAGCGCCAGTTCGGGGCTGTTTATGAGGCCTTGACCGCTGGACGCAACGTCCCGGGCAACAATTCGCCGTTCCGGGACATCGAGCATGCCGTGGCTGAAGGGCCAGCACTGGTGGGCAGTCCGGAACAGGTCATCGACAAAATCCTGAGCTACCACTCGCTCTACGGCCACGATCTCCAATCCATTTCCTTGCCCACCACGTTGCCCTTCGAGCAGCAGCTGGAGATCCTGGAGCGGTTCGCGCTCGAGGTCATCCCGGCCGTCCGCGCCGCCGCGTCCACCACCCTGTGGGAGCCAGCGGATCCCTACGGCGGTCGTCCGGAATTCGCCGGCGCCACGTCACTCGACGCAGCCGGAACCGTCACCACAGACCACGCAAACCACAGGAGGAATCATGCCTACGCCCACTGAAACGGCTACGTCCACCACTGCGGCCTTCACCGCCGCCTGGCAGGAATGGCACGCCGAGCACGAGCGTCACCGGGCCGATCCGCACGGATTCCTCGCTGTCACCCATCTGCACTGGCTTGGTTCCGAAGCTGCTCCGCTCGACGGGGTGCCCGGCACCTGGAGTGTGGAGAACGACGTCGTCACTGTGGTTTTAGGACCAGGCGAAAGCCTGCTTCGGGACGGCCGGGAACTCAACACCGACGCCGCCGGGGCCACCGTCGTTTTCGGCCCCATCGCGGAACGAGACGGCCTCAACCTCAACGCGGGGGACACGGTCGTCGAGCTCGCCAAGCGCGGCGGCGAGTACATCGTCCGGCCGCGGCACCCCGGGAATCCGCTGCTCAACGAATACCGCGGAACGCCCGCATACGCACCGGATGCATCGTTCGCGGTGAACGGTACGTTCGTGCCGTTTGAGGTTCCCCGACCGACCACAGTGGGGGCCGCCGTCGAGTGTATCCAGCACGTCTACGAGGCGCCCGGCGAGCTCCACTTCAACCTCGCGGGCCAGGACTTGGTGCTCACGGCCTTCAACGGACATGCGCCGGGCACACTCTCGGTGCTGTTCACGGATGCGACGTCGGGCAAGACCACCTACGCGGCCAATCGCTCGCTCACGGTGACCCCGGAATCGGACGGCTCCGTGGTGCTCGACTTCAACCGTGCCGTCAACTTGCCGTGCGCCTACACGGACCTTGCCACGTGCCCGCTCCCACCCTCGGAAAACCGGCTGAGCGTGGCCATCGAAGCCGGCGAACAGATCCCTTACGAAAGGCAGGAGCAGCAATGAGCGGCATCTCCCGTCCGGGCCAGCCCGGATTCTTGGCCTTGGAGCTCGACGGCGACGGCGCCCACCCCGCGGCCTGGCGCAAAGCCTGGCATGCCCCGGATGAGTTGCTGAACGGTTCGCGGATCCGGAACACGGTGCTGGCGGCGGAATCGGCCGGGATTCATGTGGCGACGTTCGCTGATGGGTCTGGGACTGACGGCTCCGGCGCTGGCGGGCGAGATGTTGCAGGCCGCCTGAACGCCCTTCAGCGCGCCGCGTTCGCGGGTCCCGTCACGAGTTCCATCGTGCTGGTACCGGAAGTGGACACGGTCTACACCGAGCCGTTCCACATCTCCACTCAGCTGGCGAGCTGGGACTATGTCTCGGGCGGACGGGCGGGTTGGCTCGTCGCGGCGAGCGGCTCCGCGGAGGAGGCTGCCGCCGTCGGGCGTTCATTTGTTGAAGGTGCCGCCTTGGCGCAGGAGGCCGCGGCGTCGGTGGAAGTGAGCCGGCGGCTTTGGGATTCCTGGGAGGACGACGCCGTGATCCGCGACGTCCCCACCGGGCGGTACTTTGACGTGGACAAACTGCACTACATCGACTTCGAGACGCCGGCGGATTTCGCAGGGGCCGGGTATTCCGTGAAGGGTCCCTCCATCATTCCGCGCCCGCTGCAGGGGCAATTGCCCGTAGTTGCGCAGGCCGACTTGCTTCGTTCGGACGCCGACGTGGTGCTGGTGTCCGCTCCGACGCCTTCACTTCTCGCCGAGGAGGTTGCGGACGTGCGTGCCCGGACCGCTGTTGGGGGCGGCCCGGCGGTAGTGGCGGAGCTCGACGTCGTCCTTGACTCGCGTGGGCAAAGCGCCTCCGCGCGGCTCGCCGAACTGGACGCGTTTACTCCGTGGACCAGTTCCCGGGCGCACTTCGTCGGCACGGCGGCGGAATTGGTCGACTTCCTTGCCGGGTTGCTGGCCGTGGCCGACGGCGTAAGGCTGCATCCGGCTGTGCTGGACGTGGAGCTCGAGGAACTGGCGCAGCTGGTCCTGCCCGAGCTTCGTCGCCGCGGGGTGCTGAAGCCTGTTGCGCAGGGCGGCACGTTCCGGGAACTGCTGGGTCTTGAACGGCCGCTGAGCCGGTACGCGAGCGTGGGCGCGGCGGGCGCCGCCGTCGTTGGCTTGGAAAACTGAGGAGAGACTATGACACAGCACAACCGTGCTAAATTCCAGCCGAGCGGGAAGATCCAGTTCGGGATCTTCTTCCAGGGCGTCAACTCCGGCACCATCTGGAAAGCGCCTGAATCCGGTTCGCAGACCGACTTTGAGTCGTTCCGACGGATCGCCCAGACCGCCGAGCGCGGGCTGTTCGCAGCCTTCTTCCTGGGCGAGGGCCTGCGCTTGCGGGAACATCTCGGACGACCGCACGCCCTGGACGTCGCGGGCAGGCCGGACGCGCAGACCATGCTGGCGGCGCTCGCGTCGGTGACGTCCAATATCGGGCTCGTGGCCACGCAGAATACGACGTACAACGATCCCGCCGACCTCGCTCACAGGCTCGCCTCCCTCGACTTGCTCTCCGGCGGGCGCGCCGCCTGGAACGTCGTCACCACGGACAACGCGTGGACCGGGGCCAACTTCCGCCGGGGCGGCTACCTGGACCACGCCGATCGCTATATCCACGCCGAAGCATTCGTGGAGACCGCCAAGAAGATCTGGGATTCGTGGGAGGACGGAGCGGTCTCCTCGTCCGTCTCCGCGGATTCCTGGGCGGTTCCCGGCCATGCGCGGCGCGTGCACCACTCCGGGCAGCACTATTCCGTGGACGTCACCCCCCGGCTGCCGCGCAGCGCCCAGTACAGGCCGGTGCTGTTCCAAGCCGGGGATTCCCCGGAAGGACGCGACTTCGCCGCCCGCCAAGCGGATGTGATCTTCTCGGCGCACCCGAAGTTCGACGACGCCGTGGAGTTCCGCGCCGATATCGTCTCGCGCTCCCTGGCTGCCGGACGGGGTGCCAACGACGTCCAGATCATGCCGGCGAGCGAATTCATCCTCGCTGCGACTGACGAGGAAGCCCGCGAGAAGAAGGAATGGGTCCGCGGCCTGCAGATCGGGCCGCAGCAGGCAGTTGCGTATCTCGAACAGTTCTGGGGCCGCGAGCTGTCCGCCTACGATCCCGATGGTCCGCTTCCGGAGATCGATCCGGTGGTGGAGGAGACCTCCGAGACCCGGGGGAGCGGGTTCCACGGGGCCAAAGCCCGGCAGCTCGCCGAGCAATGGCGCGCCGAGGCCAAGGAGAAGGGCTTATCCATCCGGCAGTTCGTGAGCTCCAGGACGTCCAGGGTTGACGCGACGTTCACCGGATCCTACACAGCCGTGGCCGATACCTTGGCCGAGTACGCCCGGGTGGGTGCCGTCGACGGCTTCAACATCTCGCCATGGCTTATCCCCACCGGCCTGGACGACATCGTGAACCACTTGGTGCCCGAGCTGCAGGAACGTGGCGTGTACCCCACGGAATACGTCGGCAGGACCCTCCGCGAGAACCTGGGCCTCGCGACGCCGGCGCGCTCGGAGTCGTTGGAGTCGGTACCCGCCGGGGGCGCGCGGTGAGCTTCCGTGCGCGAGTCGCGGCCGCCGTCGTCGGCTTGCAGACCGACGACGGCGGTTCGCGCGACCCGGACGCGGAGCTGGTGCGGCTCCAACTGACCGTGTGGGAACAACAGCTCTGATTTGCTGCGGGCCCTAGGTGAGTGGCTCCGTGCGCTCGCGCAGGCCCCCTTCGCCGTCGAGCTCGGCTACCGTGTCGATGTTGAGGCGCCGGAGAAACTCGAGGTCGTGGCTCACGATGAGCAGTGCGCCACGGTAGGCGTCCAGGGCTTCGGCGAGCTGCTCGACGCTGGCAATGTCGAGGTTGTTCGTCGGCTCGTCGAGGATCAGCAGCTGGGCGGGCGGCTCCGCCAGGAGCAGCTTCGCGAGGCTGACCCGGAACCGTTCTCCTCCCGACAGGCTGGAGACCGGGCGATCAACGGTGGATCCCCGGAGGAGGAGACGTGCGAGTTGATTGCGGATGTCTCCGGGCGCCGACGCCGGTGCCGCCTCCCGCACGTTGTCCAGCGCCGAGCGGGAATCGTCCAGTCCGTCGAGCCGTTGCGGGAGGTATCCCACCCGGCCGGTCAGCAGCCTTCCGGTGATCCGGCCCGAGGATTCTGCAGGGCGCCTCTCGACGAGGTGTTTGAGGAGCGTCGATTTGCCTGAGCCGTTGGGTCCCACCAGGGCCACGCGCTCGGGGCCTTGGATGACGATCGTGCCGGAACCGTCGCTCAGCTCGGCGATCCGGCGGCTCCGTGGCACGTCGGGATCTGGAAGGGGGAGGTGGATGTGCTCAACTTCCCTGACCCTCGCGTCGGCGGCGTCGACGGCGGCCTGGGCTGACAGCACCTTGTCGTCGAGGGTCGAGCGCATCGAGCCGGCAGATGCCTGCGCCTTGCTAGCCCGGTTGCCGGCCAGGATCTTCGGGATGCCGCCGCTGGCTTGGGTTTTCTTCGCTGTGCGCTCGCGGCGGGCAAGCTTCGTCTCGGCTTCGACGCGTTGCTTCTTCTCGACCTTCAGCGCTTGCTGGGCGCTGCGGGCTGCCTGGATGGCGGCGGCCTGTTCCTGCTCGCGATATTCGGTGAAAAGACTGTACGGGCCACCAAACACGTCAAGCTTTCCGGCATGAAGCTCAGCAGTGGAGTCCATGTGCTCAAGCAACTCGAGGTCGTGGCTGACCACCACGAGGGTGCCCGGCCAACTGTCCACGAAGTCGGCAAGTTTGGCCCGGGTGCGCCGATCAAGGTTGTTGGTCGGCTCGTCGAGAAGCGTGACCGGGGTGCGGCGGATGCGCAGCCCGGTCAGCGCGATGAGCATTGCCTCGCCACCTGAGAGCTCCCCGACCTGGCGCTTGAGATCACCCGCGGAGAAGCCGATTTCGTGCAGAGCCTCGTCTGCCCGGGACTCAATGTCCCAGTCGTCGCCGACCGTGTCGAAATGGCGCTCATCGACGTCGCCGTCCTCAATGGCATGGAGCGACGTGAGTATGTCGTCGATGCCGAGCAACGCGGCGACCGTCGTGTGCTGCCCGAGGGTGAGGGTCTGAGGAAGATAGCCCACGTCACCGACGGTTTCGACCCGGCCCAGGGTCGGCGTCAGTGTGCCGGCGATCAAACGGAGCAGGGTCGATTTTCCTGCACCATTGCGGCCGACGAGTCCAGTCCGGCCGGTGGTCATGGTGCCATTGAGCCGCTGAAGAGCGGGAGTGCCGTCGGGCCACTCGAATGAAAGATCGTGCAAGGAGATGGCTGATTGTGCTGACATGAGACACAGTCCTTTGGTTCTTGCCCATCCAGGGCGCAGTCATGGGTCGACGTGCTCACTCCGGGGCGCGAAAACGCGCGCTACTTCGGAGGGCACTGCACCTGACGTACGGAATCTTTCAGCGAAGCTGGACCGCAGGGAATAGCGCCTGCAGACAACTGACAGCGAGATTTCTCACCGGGTGTGCATGAGCGCAAACAACCGGGCGGCCACCGAACGTCAGGTGGCTAGGCTCTGTCGACCTCGATCTCCATAGCCAAAACCATATCCGCAAACTTCTTGAGCGGCCAATTGGGGATGAACGCCGGCATTCATCACTTTGGTTCATATGGAGGCCGTAAACGGTGAGCACCGCGGGCGGTGTTCACCGGGACGCCTTCGCGGGCCGAGAAGCCTTAGTGCGTCCTCGAATTTTCAGGGCTGCCGGGAGCCCTGAAGTGTAGCGTTTAGGGCGCCTTCACCGGGCACTTTTGCGGGCGGGTCATACGGGAATCAGAGAGTACCCACATTAAGGCTTTCCTGAAGGGCAGGCATGAAGGTGTCGAGCTGGCCGGTGGGGGACCGACTTACGGGCGCCTAGCCGGTGACCTCATCGACAACCTGCAGACAGCATTATTAGGGTTCCGGTATGACGAGAACCTTCGAAGGGGCCTTCCAATCGTGGCGCGATGCGCCGCTTCCGCGGGGCAGTTCAATTGACCCTTTGGACGAGGTGCACGCGAACCTTGCGCTTTATGACACCTGGGTCGCCGAATCTGTCGTGCCGTTCATGGACCGAGGAATCTGGCAGCCTGCTGTTCACGACGTGCTAGGTGCGCTCGAGAACCTCGTAGGACAGGTCGAGGAACTGCGCTGCGCCGGAACAGAGGATCTAGAAGCAGTCTCCGCCTACCGGGCTTATGCGAACCTCCTCAAAACCGTCCATCGAGCATTTCTCCGGGAAGGTGGGAGAGAAGATGATCTCTGGGATCAACCAGCCAGCGCCGACAATCGTTCGAAGGCCAACGTTGCCCGGCGGCGAAGTTCCAGCTCATCGATTCCGCCAACCTTTATTAGCAGGTCAGGATCCGAACAGAAGTCGTCGACATCGGCAAACAAGCCGTCGAGCACATCGAAGATCTCCGGGGACCACTGAGTAGAGTCCTTCTTGTAAAGGGGAAGGAACACAACCTCGAACTCCTCGCCGCTGATGCGCCCATCGATAAGTAGCCGCAGCAAAACACCGTAAGGGGTCACAGCAAGCACCCAAGACGACCACCATTGTTTACCCATCAATGAGACCCTTCTCAACCGGCCGCGACATGAGATTGGCCGAAGCTTTCGACATGCTCGAACTCTACGTCGTCGCTCGATCATCGAGCATCGGTTTCGGATCCGTCCGGTGAAGGATCCACCAGCGTGCACTTTCTCCTGCGGGAAAACTCTTCGTTCGGAGGCTGTCGCCCGTAACCGTGCGCAGCTACGATGGCGGCATGGAACCAGCCGACGTGCGTAAGAGACTGTTGTGGTCGATCGTGGCGCTGTTCTGCTCAGTGCCATGGGCACTTCTGATCGTTGTTCACAGCGGCCAGCCTCCATGGATGAGCATCCTTTTTGCCGGGATTCTTGCCGGTCCTCACATCATCATTTGGCACCGATACCTATTCAGCCCTGGTCGGCCCTCAGCAGAACACAACAAACAACAGGACTGATCGGTAGCAGTGCACGGCGAGGGTAACCATTCCCGTCGACTGGCGCTTCGTGCCATGGCGAGCTTAAGGTCTTTCCCGGTGAGGCTGCCTTAAGACTTTCGACGGTGGGCGAAGTGCGGTCCGGGCTCCTCAATTGAAGGAGGAACCATGAGAACGATCCGTCTCATCAAGCGTCAGTTCCTCGAGATGCCCCAGCCTGCCAAAACCCTCTTCCGATGCTTCCTCGCGTTCTTCGCGCTCAGCTTTCTAGTTGGAGCGCTGAAGGGTCCGGAATGGTTGATGCTGCTGTTTGCCTTCATCACTGGACTCGCAATCTTCCTTTTTGGCCTCTGCATATTCAGGGACGTCAACGGCGTGGCAACGGGCTCGTCCCGCATGTACAAAGAGAGCAAAGGAATACCGCCCGAAGGCTTCACGCTAGCCGATGTCCCGACGATAAAATTCATGGGCTTCATCTACATGTGCATGGGAGCCCTGGCCTTTGTAGGCTTGGCAATCGAGGCATTCAGGTAGGCATACGGCACTCGGGGTGCGACACAAATGGACGCTTGCCTGTAGGAGCATCTCAGTAAAGGATCCCTTAGCGGGTCGAAGAGATCGGCTGGGTTACAGCTGCCTTCCCCTGCGGTCCCAATCTGCCCGGCGCGCCTCTTCCTCGTCCCAGAACGGCGCATCATTTCTGCGAACACGGAGCAGGTATACGAGGTAGACCGCGGTGATAACGAAAAGCCCCAAAGCCAGGAAGAAGGATGGAGGGTCCCACGGGCTCCGCCATACCAGGCCATTCAGAGCGAGCAGGACGCTAATGACAGTTTGGCCTGCCCACGCGCACAACATGAACCGAAAGGAGCCGCGAGTCATCCGAGGCTCCAATCGTTTGCGGCCGTCGCCGGTCTCGCTCATGTTGAGAGCCTAATACCGGTAGCGCCGTTTTGCTCCGGGCGTGCCAATTCACCTACTGGGCGACGCAAGGTTTGAACTTCGTTTTCCTTGTCGCGAGCTTGTGGTGGTTGCGCCGAGCCGCGAAGAGGCCGCCAACTCAAAGCTAGGTCATCGCGGGAAAGCGTCCGGTAAAGGATCCATCACTGGGACACTGAGCAGGGTCGATCCCGCCAGGCTACATTTACATCGTGGAGAGTCAGACCATCGTGAGGGCACGAGCAATCTTCCTTTGCGAGCAGACAGGGCTAATCCCGCCACACGAGCTGCCTGACTTTGCCACCGAACTCCTCGTCTTGGGGTACGACACCCCATCACTTCGCGAACTGGCAGGCCTTCCGAAAGGAGACCGGGCCGACGCAGCAGACATGTGGAACGCAGTCCGCGATGAACTCAGCGTCCGGCACGAAGACGATGAGGACGCGGCGAAGTTTCTCCTCAAATATTGGGCCCAGGAAATCGTCGAAGGACGGATTGACGTCCTCCCCGGGTCGAGGCTCATGTGCCGAGTCGGCTGGTTCCCTCTGGGACAGCCAACGGAGCTGAACGAGCTCGTGAACCTCCTGGATGTCTGGGACGAAATGCCGCAGCGCCGCGAGCGAACTGCCTCCGAGCTCCTCGGCTTCGCCCGGACGTTCTTGGGCCGCTGAAGCTAATCGAAGCCGCCCGTTGGACCATCCTTCACCGGACACCCGTTCCGTCGGCTGCCTACCTCAACTGTTGTGTTCGGCCAGTCTCATAATGAAGGACGCCATCGCATTCCAATGCGAACAATCTGTCGGCGACTTCCCGCGCCTGGGGCTCGCAGCAAGACATGGCGAAGAACCCCGGAGAGATGAAATCGAGGAGGCAACCTTGCTCGGCAAGTTCAGAGGCCAGGGGCTGCCAGGCGTTGGGGTCATCCGATTTCAGCAGGACTCTGAATGTGAAGTTGAGAGCGTCGCGCTTCACTCCGGTGGCAACGAGCGCATTCTCCGCCGATCGCATCACGTTCACGCGGTCGCCAAAGTTGACGTCATAGAGATACGCGGGGACTGCCAGGACAGTCGCCGTTCCGTCCTTTTCCAAGCGACCGCGAAGACCCTCCCACATCTGCTCCGTGTCAGGTTCAGGGGGTACCGCAAACCATAGGGTCTCTTGCGCTTCCTGAGCTTCTGGAAGGGGCTGGAGTGAGTCATCGCGCCAGTGTGCCACGACGCTGGGATGTTGCCGGTAGTCAGTCACCAGCTGAGACTACCCAACGAACGCATCCATGAGAGCGCTCCGGCGGACATGCCCTGTAATGCCTGATGAGGGAGCCCGAGCGAACCGTGCCGAAGAGGGATCCTTTACCGGGCACCAGGGTGTCAGGTGAACCACCGTCTTACGGACGGGTTCTGGAAGCCGGATGAGTATGACCTCCGCACCGCAAAATAACCACCATCCGGCAACCGGACGGCGTGAGCCTCGGGTACTGGGCCACGTTTGTCTGACTCTGGCGTTTGCCGGTCACGTCAGTTTCATGCGCCTTGCCCAAGTAGAATCCTCCATGGAAAGAGCGGGGGCGGCCTCGGTCGCCAGAAAGGGCACGGACTACATGAGCCAAGAACCGCAGCGGCTGACCGAGGAGACATCCAAGCGGCCCGACCTGACACCACGAGCAACTCGAACCTTTGCCTTTTCTTGGGATAAAGCAATGAGATCACGGCATTGGCGCTTTTGGATGGGACTTTTCGAGGCGGTATCTGGATTGTTCATGGGAGGGGTTATACTGCTCGCTTCCATCCCGGTCATCGGGCAAATACAGAACCTAAGGGTTTCAGAAGTGCAACGGCAGGCAGGATGGGTTGCGTCCATCATCGCCATAATCGTGGCCTTCAGCGTGGTGGCCATTGCTGGCGTGATCATCGGAGTCTGGAATCTCGTAACCATAAGGAGTACGGCAAGATCACCGTTGGTCGCGGCGATTTTAGTTTCCGCAGCGTCAATCGTGCTGCTGATGTTCTTCTGGGGCGAACCGTTCGATCCAATAAAAATCTCATTCGTCCTCTTGCACGTGCTGTTAAGCGTTTGGACCGTCGGAATCCTTCGGCTAACGAAGGACCTCGTTCCGTAACGCTGACAGGCCCGACCAGACCCGGCTCTCGTCCAGTCGATGTGATATGCCCGGCAAGGGATCGGCCTACGGACGCCGGTCCCAGTGTGTGGCCGGCGGCGTAAGGGCAACGTCGATGGCGGACTCGACTGCATCGCGGCGCGCGTCGGTCGATTGAACAAGAAGCGACTGGATAGCTTGGATTAGCGCCACAAGCCTGGGCGTTCGGATTGTTGAAAGGCGTTCCATCGAAGTGGCAAGCGATTCGGTGACGAGGACTTCTACGTGGTCTCCGACGGCGCCCGCGTAAGACCCGTCTGGAGCTACATAACTCCCTCCTATCGCGATGTCGCCCAGGAGCGCTAGCAGAGGTACGCGGATCCCCTCCGGAACATTGCCGGCCGCCACAGCTGCGATGAACGGCACTGCATAGGCCGTTGCCCGATAAACGGTGCCCTGATGGCAGATGTTCGAGTAAAGCCCGTCACTGATTGCCAAGGAAGAATCAGTTCGAAGTGCAGCCAACGATCGCGACACGTCGCCTGCGATGGCGAGTGACACGCCTCCGGCGACGCCCAGCGACACGACGCCTTTTCCGTAGCAGTGCTCCAGCCGACTCCAGTCGACCTGGTCGAGTTCGTCCAAAGCATCGAAGCCAGTCTTGTTCGGTTGATACAGAGCATCCATACAAGTGAGAGTAACCAGACACGAACGGTGAGTGACACGTGTCGCTACTCGGCGAGTCGGCGGCCCAAGCCATCACCTCGCTTGAATGAAATTCAAAATCCTCAACCCACGCCTACCGTTCGTCGAAGGATATCCGGAATACGAGCTTTCCGAAGTCCGGGTTTGATCCAAAGTCTGTGCACCTGTACCGGCGCCCGTTGTCGGCAAGGTGCTCCAGGATCATTCCTGAGGTGTGGCTTTGCGATCGGCGTCCCCGGCCAGAATCCCAGATGTTATAGAGAACCAGGGAACCGTCCGTCTCAAGAACGTCGATGAGGACTTCGGGCGGGGCCGAGTCTGTCCAGAGATTCAGCTGAGGCGAGGTGGCGCCGACAACGGACAACAAGCCGGCCGTTCCCAGGAACAGGCCTTGCCGCCACGCAGGATCGGCGCTCTCGAACGTCAGGCAAATCTTCTGGCCCGGGCGGACCTCCAAGGACTCAATAAGGATGGCAGGGTCCCCGCCGGGTCCTTGAACTGTTGAGCTGTAGCTCCTTGAGGGAAGCGTCCTTCGTGGTCGGGTCATATCTGCATGCTCCCATGCCCAAACACACTCCAGGCCATCTGGTGTGTGGCCGCCGGGCCGGGGCTAGGGGACCACGAGGTTGGGTTCTGCCCAGTCCGCCTCATTCTCCAAATCTAGCCCCGAGAGGTATCCGCTGTTACCCGTGCGAACCGTCCGGTGGGGGATCCCCTCACGCGCTGAGTGGATCGATCACCGTATCCTTGGTGCCTGTTAGCCGAACGTTGAGCTGGCTTTTTGCAGGCGGCCCGGTGGGCCATTCTCGTTGCGGAATGCTGCACGGCCTCGCGGTTTATGAGAGGCCACCTCTTTTGAAGAGGTCCGTCCACCGTTTCCTCCGAGGGCCCGTGTGGGCACGCGTCAGTTCACGCATCGCCTCGTAACGGGGTTGGTCCATGAATACGCCGAACCATCTCCATTGAACCCCGGACACGATGACGTCGCCACTCATTACGGACCCGTCGCGGTACTCGCCCGCCGGAGGCCGGGGAATACCCTTGGCGATCACCTCACCGATGTTCGCGCTGAACGCTGAGGCTTTCTGCGCTGTGAGGACACTAAACAGTTCCGGCCGTATCCTGGCCGGTCCCTGCCTGAAACGATTGGGAACTTCACTGTCGGTAAACAGGGGCGGTGCGGTGGCCATGAACTCTCGCGTCGGCAGCTCTCCTGCGTCATCCCATAGCAGCAGTTCCACCACCGGGTTTTCGGTGCCTTTTGGCCAGCCGGGTTTATGCCCTACCACCACCACGATCGCGCGCTTACCGCCCGGAGACCGCAGCAACACAGCATCACCGACGTCAAACGCCACACCGTGCGGCACCGGACGCTTCAAACGCTTCGGTGCCGGCTGCGGTCCGGCCAGCTTCCTCCGTAGCCTCTCCAGCACCTGCTGCCGCTGTTTAGCCAGGCCAGGGTCCTCCTCTTCCCAGCGGGCAACGTCGCCCCCGCGGTCAAGGATGTCCAGTGCCGTGTCCCGCACGTCGGGACGGAGTCGACCGGTCTCATGCTGGGCCGCGGCCAAGGCAAGCCAAAACACCACACCGTCGTCCGGCTCGTCTGCCTGCGCCGCATAAGAATTGATGAGCTTTGCCGTCAGTTCCTCGGGAGGGACTCGGTCGAGGATCCCGTCCCGCCAGTCCGCACGCACATCAGCAGCCACGTCATCGGAAAAAATCGCAGTACCCCAGCTACCCATGAAGACAGCATAAACACCACCACGCAACCATCACCGACCTCAGCGGATACAGACCCAGAGCTCAGAGCCCGACGACTTTCACAGACCGCCCGTCCAGCGCACAGCGCCGGCCAGTCTCATTTGAGCATCCTTTACCGGACGCTCTTGAGGTTCTGAACAAAATCTGTGTGCAGGGATTGGGGGCGCACCCTCGAAAATGCGACGTCAACAAGGCCCTCCCGGCTAGCTGTCGGGCGAAGCTGGGGGAAGGCCCGAGGAGCATATTGCCCATTGCTGGTTCCATAATCAATGCATGGACAGAAAGCAGCTCGAACTTACCCTCGCGGCAGAAGGTTTCTCACCGGATTCTTACGTCATGCACGGCAGCGACCGGAACGACACGTTGAACATCGAACAGCAAGGGTCCAAGTTCTTTGTCTATTACACAGAGCGTGGGTCTCGAAGCGATGAACACGAATTTCTTTCTGAAGCTGATGCTTGTGACTACTTCTTAGAATCAATGAGACGCGCCTACCCGAGGGCAAAACGCTCCGATTAACCAGCCGAGTCCGTAGACGAGTGGGGGAAGAATTCTGCCACCTGCCTGGCACGTGAGCACGAGAGGAGCCATCGCCCTTTGGGGTATCCTCCACCGGGACGGGGAGTGGTCGTTTCGGTGACGGCGCCGCGATGCGCCCCTTGAAGAGCCGTCCCTCTGCACATGGCATGGGCCTGGCCGAAGGATCCCCGCACCAATCCCGGGGTCAGGGATTTCCTGACCCGTGGATGACCACACTCACGGCACCTTCGTCGTATCCCGGAATAGCCCACGGGCGGCGAGCAAACTCATCCATGCGGTCGTTCGCGTCCTGCAACGACGACCTGAGGCGGTCGCCTTTCCCATCGATGGCGACAATGAAAGGGATTTCCTGGGTACGCCAGCGATCGGTGATGTTCGGAAGGATTGAAACGAATAGGTCCCCCACATCAGATGGAGTGGCCAGTCCCCGTGCAATCACGAGGTGGCCGTTGGTGTTTCCGAACCATTCAAGATCAGAGATGAGTGAAACTGCTGCGTCAAGTCCGGCTGTCCTGAAGGGGTACATGAACTCCTGAGCGAGGTAGTCCGCAAGAGCTGTCCTATCTGGCAGGCCTGTCAGGTCAAGTCGAAAGATCATCATTCCACGCATGAGGGCGTCATCTTCGAAGCGTTCGAACTGTGGCTCGTCCACGTCGAGGTGAATGGTGAACGGCTGCGAGAGGTCTATCGCGCTCATTGGTCCGATCCGAAAAGGTAGGTTGACGTGGTCCCAGCAGTCTATGGCGTTCTGATTCACCGGATTCCTCCTCGTTAATTGCCCTGGAACGGCCCGTTTGGCGTCCGGTCGGGCGGTCGCGCGCACCAAGCGAAGCAAGCACGTTAAAGGATCCGCCAGCGGACATCTTTCAGCCGTATGGACTGGCGAGCATTCCGGTCGGTAAGCCCGGCTTTCGGTGGTCAATTATGTCGGGGGCTCAGCCACTTCGGATGCCGATAGATCGACCTGCGCCGAGGGCGTGAGAGTTTGACGATTTCGAGCACGGGACCGGCAAGAAGGGGCCACGGATGAACGTCTGCACGACCCGAGCGCTCGTAAGCGATCATCAGTTCGGCACCTTCGAGGTAGATGTACCCCGCAAGAACTGTGCCGTGAATCGAGGTGCTGGGATCGCCCACGGTGATCTCGACTCGGTCCTCGCTGTCGATGAATTCGAGCAGGGCGGCACGGGCCTCCGGCTGCCACGCTTTTGGCCACGAGATTGACTCCATGGCACGATCGTCCCTCATGCCGAGCAACTGGCGGCGCCGCGACACGTACGGCAGGATCCGGGCCCTGCCCGAGCGGTCATCCCTTAGCGGGCCTCTAAGTAATAGTTACGGAAGCTCTTAGGAGCACGCAATCCCCTTGCGGACCGGGAGCGGTTGTGCAGACGACTTCGGAAACCGACACCAATGCGCGGGGAGTTTCCCAGTGAGGGGTGTCCTGTTCTAAGGAAGTGGGGACGAGGCTGTGACGAAAGCTTCGCCCCCTCACTCGATCGGCATGCCTGCCCAGTTGTGCGGGGTCCAGTCAACGGGATAACCGCACTCTTCCATCGAGAGGAGGACCGGGCCGGAATGGTGAGGTGACCAGAACGTCCACCACACGCTGGGGTCGGTGGTGACGATCTCGACCTCCCACACGATGGGCGGAAGCAGGTGCCGCCGCCGCTTGGAGAAGACCTCCTTGACCTCGCTCCGTGGCACTATCCAGGGGCCGATGTGGAAAAGGTTCAGGCCGCGGCCGTGGAACTCCAGTTGTTCCGGGGTGACGACGAAGCGTATCCAGGGAGGGCCGGCTTGAAACCGGTAGTTGCTGTAGCCACCGCCGATGAACTCGTATCGAAGTGCCGGAGCAAAGATGCCGTTATCGGTGTCCTCCACGGATGTCAGCCTAGGCTCTATTCCTGCCTGCCGTAAGGGGCTGCGCCGGGCAGCGGGCGGCCCGTGGGAGCGGACTCGGTGTCGCCGCACACATACGGACCATGACGAACCCGACGAGCGTTTAGGGCACCTGACGCGGGGCTTTCAATGGAAACGGCACCAGCGAATACGAAGCTTCAGCAGCCTTTGAACTCATATGCCATTTCAACACTCCAGTTGCGGCCCGGCTTCATCAGGGTTCGGTTGCCCGTAAGACCATCGGCTTACGGGCGCCAGGGGTGACATTTAGCGCTGCGAGAATGCCGCCACTTATCGCTGCGATTCACAAGCATTTAAGCGAGATAGACGCCGGTCCGGCATGATGGTGCCATGCTCGTGGAGAAGATTCAGCGCTGGGGTGATGTCACCTTTGGCGCCCCAGCTTCAGCCGACGCTATCCAAGCGTGCGAAGCCCAACTCGGGCACAGACTCCCTGATCACCTTCGGCAGCTCCTTGCTGAGACGAATGGCATCGAGGGTGAGTACGGACTTGGCCTGCTTTGGAGCTCGCCGCGATCCTCGGCTCACTCGCAGGCACATCCAGATTGGGAGGCGGGCTCGCCACCGACGCCGGGGTGATCAACGTGGGGTCCCCGTTCGCCGCACTGGGCTCATTCCTCTCCGCCAGCAGCTTCGTGGCCACGTGCCTCGGCGCAGTGCTCTGCCTTAGCGTTGCACTCACGGCCGTTCCATGGACCGCCCGGGCCCGGCAACTCACCATCAAGACCGCGCCATGATCATCACCCTTTCCACGACCGGCGGAACGCCGGCAGAACAGATACACGACCAGATCCGCGGCCTCATCACCACCGGGGCACTCGCTGCAAACGAACGCCTCCCATCGGTCCGGCAACTCGCCGCCGATCTCCGGGTCGCCCCCGGCACCGTCGCCAAGGTCTACAAGCAACTCGAAGAAGAACAACTCGTTGAAACTCGAATCGGAGCCGGCACGCGGGTCAGCCCACACGCCACAGCAATTTCCAAAGACGTCTCCCGAGCCGCCCGGAAGCTCATCGACACCTGCAAGCGTGACAACCTCGAACTCAGCGAAGTCCTCCAGGTCATCCGCGCCACCTGGTAACCGCCGATCCTCTGCACGCAAAAGGATGGCTAAACGGACACACCAAGGAGTCACCACTGGCTTACATGGCGTCCGTGGCGAAGCGTCGTATTTTCAAAATTCAAGCGATCTCGGGGGAACTTGGTCTAGTTCCTGGGAGCATCCGGGCCGTTTGCGCCTCGGATTTCCCCAATTCGAAGCCTCAAAAAGGTAATGGCAAGCATCAGCACTCAGATGGCAAGCACGGAGAACTGGCGCCGGCCCCGATCACGTATTCCGCGTCATCTCGAACAGTTGATCGGCCAGTTCATCCAGCCGCGTCCGGGCTGACTCCGTAGCCTCCTTTGAGGCCGCCGTGAGTGGGAGATCAAAAAGGCCGCCCATACCCAAGACAATCGAGTGAAGCTCCGCGATCGTTAGCTTCACCGTTTCCGGGGACTCGGCGGCTTCGAGCGCCTGCTCGCGGTCAGCAAGCCAAGCTGCCTTCGACGCTTGACCATGAGCGTCAAGGAGTTCTCGGATAGCGGCGAGGACGCGCGCCAATTCAATGGTGATCATCCGAGCGTCCTCGCGGCCATTTGTCGGAGAACTGCACGGGGGTCGACCCCTTGAGGTATGAGCGCCTGGTAACCCCTCACCACCGGAAATTCGACCGTTGTACATCGTGGCATCCCTTCGAGCGAATCAGCCGGCCATTGCCTTGAGCCCTTCTTCCCGTGCTCATTATCGGGGTACGCCATAATGCCACCGTACAACGCGGCAAGTCGCTCAGGAGCCTGTTTCCGATAGTTCACTTTTCAGTCGTTGCATGCCCGTAAGCCGATCGGCTACCGGGCGGACTTGGCCATTTTATGACTCGGTCGGTGCCGATCCCGTGTCTCTCGACTCGCCGGGGTCGTCTCCAATTCCTCGAGGCTGGCCATCAGGCGAAGGACCGTAAGATCTCTGCATGAATGCTTTCGACTCCGAGGCAGATCTTGAGCACGATCTAGACTTCCGCCTATTGATTAATACGGCGGTCTCGTTGTTCTATCGGCGGCATGTGTTCGATGAGACAACCACATGGCTGGCCGAACAAGGCTACCAGGTCACTATTTTGGACGCATCATCGTGGTCAAGCGAGGCGGAAATGCACGGGGCGATCTCCGAGACGCTTGATTTCCCGAGCTACTACGGCCATAACTTAGACGCCCTGAATGACTGCCTTCGGGATGTCATCTCGCATGACTTCGTGCTGGCGTTCCTCGGATACGACGCCTTCGCATTGGCTTGTCCCCGGACGGCGCAGACCCTTCTGGATATCATCGCCCAGCGCTCCCGCGAAGCGGCTCTATTCGGGCACAGGATGGTCTGCCTTGCGCAGAGCAGTGATCCCAGGATTAGTTTTGATCCAGTCGGCGCCACACCTGTCCTCTGGAATGACGAGGAGTGGCTTGATTCGAAGCGGCTCGCGCCACGAGTGGACACTGGCGACTAGTCGAGCACGCGCGGCGCCGTCACCGAAACGATCAGTCCCCCGTCCCGGTAAAGGATCGGCTAACGGGCACCCAGGGTGACATCTATCCGACGCATCACACCCCTCGTCGTGGCATTGAGTTGTTCGTTGCCCTGTGCGGCAAAATAGCAGGATGCCTCTTGCCAATCTGCTTGCCAGCCTCAGGACACTTCCTGAATCGGGATTACGGGACGCGTATCTGCAGTTCCTGAACTTGGCGGTGGACGCCGCGTTGCGTCGAAATGGTGGGCCGGAGCATGTCACCGGGTCCTGCTTCGTGTTTTCGCCTGAATTCGATCGTGTTCTGTTGTGTTTCCATCGCAAGGGGCAGTTCTGGGTGCAGTTCGGCGGTCACGTCGAGTCGAACGACGCGTCGGTGGCGGAAGCTGCCCAGAGGGAGGCCCGCGAGGAGTCCGGAATTGATGACCTGGTTCTGCTTTCTCCAGCAATCGTGGATCTTGACCGACACGATCTGCATGGGGGATTCTCATGTACCGCCCATTGGGATGTGGGGTTCGCCGCGACAGCAAACCCGGATGTGGAAATCGCCGTGAGTGAAGAAAGCGATGACGTCCGCTGGTTCCCGATCAATGAATTACCAGTTCAAGTGCCGGCAGACTTCTGCGCGCGCTTGGAACGCGCGCGGCGTACGGCGATGTCACTGAGTGGGACGCGGATCGGTTAACAGTGCACGACAAGCTCGGTGTTGAGGCGGCCATCCGTGATGTTTCGGCTGCGACGGGACTAATGTTGACCGATGATTGAACCGCGCCAACTCAGTGAGAGCGTCAGCATGCGTGTACTGCGCGTCAGTGATGCGGCGGCGCTTGCGGCCGCATATGTGCGCAACCGTGCCTACCTTTCACCGTGGGAGCCGCTACGGCCCGAGGAGTACTACACCGAGACCTGGCAGTCCGCCGACATTGCGAACCGCCTCGTTGCGCACGAAACCGGGGAAGCGCATCCGCTCGGCCTGTTCGACGGCGATCGACTCATCGGTCGATTCAACGTGGCAGGAATCGTCCGTGGGCCCTTCCAGAGCGCGGGGCTCGGTTACTGGGTGGACAGCGAGTACGCAGGCCGCGGGCTGGCGTCCGCTACGGTCCAGGCGATAGTCGAAATGGCGCGCGACGAACTCGGACTGCACCGCATCGAGGCGAGCACTCTTCTCCACAACTCTGCCTCGCAGCGGGTGCTGCTAAAGGCCGGATTCCAGAAGATTGGTATGGCACCGCGATACCTGCAGATCGCCGGAAAATGGCAAGACCACAACCTCTACCAAGTGGTCCTTCACGACTGAAGGTCAGCCTGCGACCATGAACACGTCCACCGGATCCTCGGTCTCCAAGACAAAGCCGTGGCGTTCGTAGAGGCGTCGGGCCGGGCTGCCCTGGAGCACGTTGAGACGGAATGGCCGGTGGTCCTTGGACTCGCCCATGATCCGCCGGAGCACGCCGGCACCAAGCCCTTGCCCCTGGAACTCCTGAGCGACGTAGAAGTGTTCGATCCACAGAGCGTCGGATTCCGGGCGGACGGCGATAACACCGGCAGCTTGGCCTTCCACGGCAATGACAAACGTGTGTTCCGGCTGGAACGCCTTCAAGAAACGCTCCCTGACGCGGACCGGATCCCAACGCCCTAGCCGCTCCAAATCGGGTCGCATGACGACGGCGCGCAGTTCCGCGATCCACGCGGCATCGGCGGGCAGGGCGGGGCGGAGCGAGAATTCGGCAGGCACCTGACAATCTAAGCCCAACTGATGCACTAACCCGTAAGCACCCGCAACGGATCGCCCCGCAACCACGCCCGGACGTCCTCGAAGGCCTCCCCGTAGAAGCGGGCGTAGCTTTGCGACGTGACGTAACCCAGGTGCGGCGTCAGGACTGTTCGCGGGGCCGTGAGCAGGGGGTGGTCCGCCGGCAGGGGCTCGACGTCGTACACGTCCAGGGCCGCTCCGCCGAGCCACCCCTCGTTCAGTCCGCGGAGGAGGGCGGACTCATCCACTATCGGTCCACGCGAAGTGTTGACCAGGACACCGTTGGGCCCGAGGAGCCGCAGTTCGTCCTCCCCGACGAGCCCCCGGGACCGCTCCGACAGCCGCACGTGGACGCTAACGACGTCGGACTCCCGGAAGAGTGCTTCCTTGCCCACCTTGCGCGCACCCGCCGCAGCCGCGGTTTCCTCCGTGAGATTGGGACTCCAAGCAATGACCTCCATGCCAAACGCCTTGCCGTAGCCGGCGATTTTGCTCCCGATCTTACCGAGTCCAAGTACTCCTAAGGTCTTCCGGGACAGTTCGAAACCCACGGTGCTCTGCCAATTTCCGGCGCGCAGCCGGCGGTCCTCGAACGGCACTTTCCGTGCGAAAGCCAGGAGCAGGGCCCACGTGAGCTCGGGCGCCGCGGCCGGCGAGCCGCCCGTCCCGCAGACCGTGACGCCCTGCTCCTCGGCCGCGAGTAGATCGAT
The DNA here is from genome assembly GCF_056398685.1 of Arthrobacter sp. 01T428. NCBI lineage: Bacteria > Bacillati > Actinomycetota > Actinomycetes > Micrococcales > Micrococcaceae > Arthrobacter > Arthrobacter sp. 01T428. The sequence continues at coordinate 35,383 of NZ_JBFTPW010000019.1, forward strand.
GGCCGCGTTGGCCATCCCGGTGGTGACCAGGAGCTTCAGCTTCGGCAGTTGCCGGAAGAGCCCGGCGTCGAAAGTGGTCCGTTCACGCATTGCCATGATGATGTCGAAGTCGCGGAGCGAGTCCGCGACGTCCGCCAATGGCTCCGTGAAAACCGTGACATCGACGCCGTCGTCGGCGAGCTCGGCCCACGGCGCGTAGTCGAAGGCCACAGCTTGGTAGTCGTCGAGGATGGCAAGGCGCTGGCCCATGGAACTCCCTTTCGCTTGTCCGGTCCGCAGCGGTTCCGGATACGTGGAAAGTTACACCCCGGAGCCGGCGCTAGCTCTTCGGAAGGCCCGGCGGGTTCAGTTCCGACTTCGCGATACCCTCTGAAGACAACCCCCAGCGGTCCAAGATCTTTCCATACGTGCCGTTTTGGATCAGTTTGTTGAGGGCTGCCTGGGCTGCAACGGCAAGACCGTTGCCCTTCTTGGTGGTGAAGGCAATGTCCGCCTTAAGAGGCCAGCCGCCGTTGACTGTTCCCACCTGCTTGGTCTTGCCGTCCTTTGCGGCCTTGTACGCCGCTCCAGCGTTCGGGCCGAACGTCAGGTCCGCGCGGCCGGATTGCACGGCGAGCGAGGAAGCCGAGTCGTCGTCGTAGTACTGGAATTCAACCGGCTTCAAGCCGTTCTTCTTGTTCTCGGCGTCCCAGCGCAACAGGATTGCTTCCTGGTTGGTGCCCGAGCCCACAATGATCCGCTTGCCCGCCACGTCCTTGGCTTCCTTGATCTCACCGATCGGGGAGTCGCTCTTGGCGTAAAAGCCCAGGAGGTCCGTGCGATAGGTGGCGAAGTCGAACTTCTCCTTACGCGCCTCCGTGACCGTGACGTTGGAGAGGACGGCCTCGTACTTGCCCGATTCAATACCCAAGGGCCAATCGGCCCAAGCCACGGGAAGGACCTCAACCTTTAGGCCCAAGGTTTCTCCGACTGCGTAGGCGAGGTCGACTTCGTTGCCGATGAGGGTCTTGTTGTCCGTCGCGAAGAGGCTCAACGGAGCGGTGCCGCCTGTGGTCACCACGGTGAGTTTGCCGTCAGCCTTGATGGCCTCCGGGACGAGCGCCGCAGCGGCGTCGTCCTTGGTGATAGGGAAGCGGTTCTGCTCCGGCGACAGGTTGAAAGTCTTGCCCGCGGAAGCGGACGACGACGGCGCTGACGCCGCTGAGGCGCCCGGGTCAGAGCAAGCGGCGAGGCCGAGAGTCGTGGTCACGGCGAGTGCCAGTACGGCGCCTGTTTTGAGTCGTGAAATAGCCATGGAATCCCCTTCGAAAGTGATGGATGGTGTGCGTTGCTGCAACTATCCGGCAGCGACAAGAGCCGGTCAAAGCGCTCTGAAACGCGGGGATACAAGGGTTAACTGGGGTTCATTCGAGGTCCCGAAGGGTCACAAAACAACCGCGGTGTAGGCTTCCCACACAACTGCCGACACATGAGGAGATTTTTCGTGAGCAACGAGCAAACCCTGGTCAATCAGGCGCTGGAAGCTTACGCAGCCGCTGTCCACGCGAAGGACGTTGACGCATTCGCGGCGCTCTACAACGACAACGTCCACATCTACGATTCCTGGGGGCAATGGCAATACACGGGAATCGAGTCTTGGCGGTCGATGGCGGCCGAATGGTTCTCTTCGCTCGGCGACGAGCGCGTCCAGGTCGAGTTCAACGATGTGCAGTATCTTCGCGAGCTGAGACGGAAGCCACGCAAGCTGGAGAAATAACCCGGGCACCGCCGTCGTTGTCGCAAGAGTGGTTGGGAAACCGGCCCCTTGAACGAAACCACCTTCGAAAGGCCGGCACCAACGTGACAGTTCCCCTCTCCATCCTCGACCTGGCAATCATTGGCAAAGGCCAGACGGCGGCGGAGAGTTTCGCCGGGAGCGTCGCCATGGCGCAACTGGCCGAACGGCTCGGCTACCGACGGATTTGGTACGCGGAGCACCACAACATGGGCTCGATCGCTTCCTCGGCTACGAGCGTGCTGATTGCCCATATCGCGGCCAACACCAGCACTATCCGGCTCGGTGCAGGCGGCGTCATGCTGCCCAACCACTCGCCGCTCGCCATCGCAGAGCAGTTCGGCACCCTTGAGACGCTGCACCCGGGCCGCATCGACCTCGGCCTCGGACGGGCACCCGGCAGCGACCAGAACACCATGCGTGCACTCCGCCGCGATCCCATGGCCGCGGACACCTTCCCTCAGGATGTGCTGGAGCTGCAGGGCTACCTCACGGGACCCACCCGGATCCAAGGGGTCGAAGCGACACCGGGCAAGGGCACCAACGTGCCGCTCTACATCCTCGGGTCCTCGCTGTTCGGCGCGCATTTGGCGGCGCAGCTCGGCCTGCCCTACGCCTTCGCCTCGCACTTCGCACCCAATGCGCTGCAGGACGCCGTCGTCGTCTACCGCCGCGAGTTCAAGCCGTCCGAGCAGCTGCAGGAGCCATACGTGATCGCGGGCGTCAACGTCGTGGCCGCGGATTCGGCGGCTGAAGCCCAACGGCTCTTCCTTGAGGTCAAGCGGGACCGCGTCTCCCGTTTCCTGGGCGGTGGACGCGAGTTCACCGACGCCGAAGCGGACCTCATCCTCGATTCGCCCCAAGGCCAGCACATCGCGCAAATGGTGAAGTACTCGGCAGTGGGTACGCCGGAAGTCGTGCGGGATTACCTTGACGAGTTTGCCCGCCACGCCGACGCCGACGAACTGATCGTCGCCCACCAAAGCACGGGCACGGAGCAGCGCCTGCGTTCGGTGGAGCTGGTGGCGGAGGCCGTGGGGCTGACGCGGGTGTAAGGACTGAGCGATCGGCGCGGCAGTTATCCGGAAGCGTGCGTCTAAGCGAGGAACGAGCGAGCACGCGGAGGATGGCTGTTGTGCCGATCAAACTCGTTACACCCCGGCAATACGCGGGTCATGGAGGCGAAACCCGCCGGGCGGAAACTGGACGAATCCACCCCGGAAGGATCGTCCCCATGGCTACTCCGCTCAATTTGTCCGTGGCCGATTCGGCACTGCTGACAAAATCGCTTCCGCTGGGTCTCCTGCGGACGGCAGTCCAATCCGAGGCCGCGCACGATGGAATCACTCCGGAGCTGCTCGCGGAACTGAGGATGCTGGCCCGCACTCCGGGACTCCTGGTGGCCTGCAACTACGGTGGAACACTCTGCGCCGCGGAAGGCGTATCCACTGAGACACTCCCGTTGGGGAGTGCCGCCGTCGCTCTCCGGGCACTGGCAGCGCTGCCGAACACGCACACTGCCGTCATCTCCGGCAGGTCGCTGCGGGACCTTGCCGCAGTGTCGCGGCTGCCGGCGGAAGTCCACTTGGTGGGCTCGCACGGCGCCGAGTTCGACATGACCTACGCGTACAGCATCTCGATGGCCACGGAAGCCGTCCTTCAACAGGCAGCCACGGCCCTCAACGAATCCATTGGCTTCGAAAAGGGCATCAGCATCGAGCGCAAGCCCGTGGCGGTAGCCATCCACACCCGGCCGGCCACGCCTGCCGTGGTCGCCAGGGTGACCCGGGAGGCGCACCAGATCGCCCGTGAAGTGGGACTGTTTTTCATTGTGGACGGATCCGTTCTGGACCTGTCCATCGTGGAACCCTCCAAAGACGCCGCGCTGGAGCATCTGCGCACACAGTTGGGGGCCAGCGCGGCCCTGTTTGCCGGCGACGCGGACAGCGATGAGCTCGCGATCGCCACCTTGCGGGGCCCGGACCTTGGCCTGCACGTCGGAGACGGAGAAACCAAGGCGCGCCATCGTTTGCCGGACCCGGAATCCTTCGCCAAAGTGCTCGCCATCCTGTTCGAACTGCGCCGAGCGTGGCTGTTCGGCGAGGACGCAGTGGGGCTGGAGCGGCATTCGATGATCGGCAACGGGACCTCGACGGCGCTGCTCACCCCGGAGGCCAAGATCTGCTGGATGAGCCATCCCCTCCCGGATTCAGGGTCCTTGTTCGCGCACATCCTGGGTGGAGACCCGGCCGGCCACTTCAGTGTGGAACCGGTCAAGGCGTCGAAGGTGCTGGGCCAGCGCTACGTGGACAACACCATGATCGTGGAGACGCGCTGGGCGGACGTCACGGTCACCGACTACCTTGAGCCGGCACCGGACGGCATCACCAGCCTGGTCCGTGTCCTCTCCGGAACCGGCAGCGCGCGGATTGTTTTCGCCCCGCGGCCGGACTACGCCAACGCTCCGTTCAACATGGAGATCCGCGGCGAAGAACTGCACGTCGTGGGCACCTCGGATCCCATTATCCTGTTCGCCCCCGGAGTGTCCTTCACGGTCACGAGCGACGGCAAGCACGGAACCGCCACCGCTGAAGTCAGCCTCGCGTACGGTCCTATCGTCATGAACCTGAGGTGCGGAGACACTGAGCCGACGACGCCGGACCCCGCCGGAGAGCTTGCCCGGCGGGCCGCCGTCGCGCACCAATCCCGGCAGTGGGTCCGTGGGCTGGAACTGCCCGACATGAAACCTTCGTTGGTGCGGCGCTCGGCACTGGTCCTCAAGGCGCTGGTGCACGAGCCGACCGGGGCCGTCCTCGCGGCTCCAACCACGTCGCTGCCGGAAGGGATCGGCGGCACCCGCAACTGGGACTACCGCTACTGCTGGCTCCGCGACGGCTCCATGACGGTCAATGCGCTCGTGGACCTGGGTTCCACCGAGGAGGCAGACGGGTTCCTCCGCTGGCTCGGCCGCATCCTCGAGAACGCGCCCGGGCCGGAATGGCTGCACCCCCTGTACTCCGTGACCGGCTCCCCGCTGTCCACCGAGGCAATTATCGAGAGCCTGCCCGGTTACGCCGGCTCACGGCCCGTGCGGATCGGGAACGCAGCCGACCACCAAGTGCAGCTGGACGTCTTCGGCCCGATCGCCGAACTCATCCAGACCCTCAGCAGACGCCGCGGCACGCTGCCGGACGAGCACTGGAAACTCATGGAGCAGATGGCGTCGGCCGTGCTGGCCCGCTGGCACGAACCGGACCATGGCATCTGGGAAGCCCGGCGCGCGCCTCGGCACCATATCTACACCAAGGTGATGTGCTGGGTGACGCTGGACCGGGCGATGCACACGGCGGTCCGGTTCCGCCGTCCCATCGGGGCCGAATGGGAGGAAACGGCCAACACCATCCGCTCGGAGGTCCTCCGGGAGGGTTGGGATGATTCCGCGAGCTCCTACACCGTGGCCTACGACAGCCCCGACCTGGACGCGGCTGTCCTGCACATCGGACTTTCAGGCCTGCTGGACGTCCGCGACCAGCGCTTCCTGGACACCGTCACCGCCGTCGAGCGGGAACTGCGGGTGGGTCCCACCGTGTTCCGGTACAGGTACGACGACGGCCTGCCGGGTTTGGAGGGCGGGTTCCACATCTGCACCACCTGGCTGATTGAGGCGTATCTGGCGGTGGGCCGGCTGGACGATGCGCTGGAGTTGTTCAACCAGCTGGTGGCGCTCTTCGGTCCTACCGGGCTGCTTCCCGAGGAGTTCGATCCCGGCACGGAAACCCACTTGGGAAACCACCCGCAGGCGTATTCGCATTTGGGCTTCATCCGCTGCGCGCAGCTCCTGGACAGGTATCTGGATTCGGTGGACGAAGAGTAGGCGCAAGGACACCAGCCAGCCGCCCCACCCAACTGACTCGCACTTAATGTCGTTTTCGGCGCCCAAAACGACAACAAATGCGAGTCAGTTGGGCTTAGGTAAGCAGGAGGGCCACGGCGATCATTGCCGGGACGGCCACCACCGTGGTGATCAGGACCGTATCCTTGGCCACGGTGATTCCCGTGTTGTAGCGGCTCGCCGCCACGAACACGTTCTGCGCGGTGGGCAGGGCCGCCGTGACCACCACGGCGAACAACGCATGCGCTTCCAGGCCCAGCGCGAAGCGGGCGAACAGGTACGCCATCGTGGGGTGGACAAAGAGCTTGAAACCGCTGGCCAGGAGGGCATCCGTCCGGCGGCCCGTGTCCTTCTGCAGGGGCCGCGAACCATTCAAGCTCATCCCGAAAGCCATCAGCATCGCGGGAATTGCGGCACCGCCGATCAAATGGATCGGCTCCATGATGAGCGAAGGCACCTGCCAGCCCGTCCCGGCGACCACCAAACCGAGGGCGGATCCTACGATCATCGGGTTCCGGACGATCATCAGGACGAAGCGCAGGGGAGTGGTGCGGTGGCTGCTGGTGCTGGCATCGAGCGCCATCAGGTACATGGGCGTGAAGAACGCGAGCTGGAAGATCAGCAGGGGCGCCACATAGCTGGCGTCGCCGAGGACGAACACCGCGATAGGGATGCCGAGGTTCGCCGAGTTGGCTAGCGAAGCGCTCATGGAGGACATAAGCGATTCGGGCAGGGAACGTTTGAGCCAGAACTTCACGACGATGAAGAAAAGGCTGCCTGTGGCGACGGCGCCCACCGCCGTGACCAGGAGTGGAGCGGCGAAGACATCGTGAAGACGGGCCTTGCCCAGGGTTTCAAAGAGAAGCGCAGGGCTCGCGACGAAGAAAGTCAGGCCGCTGAGGACCGAACGCGCATTGTCCCCCAGGATCCCGCGCTTGCCGACGAACATGCCCACCAGGATGATGGCCCACACCACGAAGAACCCGGAAAGGACGCCCAGCACTACGACATCCGGCGGGGGACGGGCGCGGGGCGGCGTGGGTTCACAGTCCCAGCCTAAATCAGCTTTATTCGCCCGTAAGGCACGACGGCGGCATGTTCCGCCATGTGGACCACGTAAGGAGGTGCCCCGCGACTACGGGAAGCCTAGTTCAGCTGGGCGTTGTTGAGGGCGTGCGGCGGGCGCATGATGCCCGGAGTGATGCCTTCGGCGGGATCGCTGCCGAGTTGGACGATCTTGTTGGCCCTGTCCACATGGACAACCTTGGGCTGGTAGGCCTTGGCTTCTTCGGTGGTCATCTCCGCGTAGGTGATGAGGATGACGACGTCGCCCACGTGCACCAAGTGCGCCGCGGCCCCGTTGATGCCGATGACGCCGGAGCCGCGTTCACCGGCAATGGTGTAAGTCTCCAGGCGCGCGCCATTCGTCACGTCAACAATGGAGACGAGCTCGCCGGGGAGAATATCCGCAGCATCCAGCAGATCCAGGTCGACCGTCACTGAACCTACATAGTGCAGATCGGCATGGGTCACCGTGGCACGGTGGATCTTGGACTTAAACATTGTGCGGTTCATAACGTGACAAGTTTAGCGTGTGGCCGCCCGATCGCCGGGTGATGCCTGACACACGCTAGGCCTTGGCGGCGGCCTTCCGTGCCTGCCGCCTCTTCAGCGAGCCGTAGCCAGCGATCAGTTTGGGGACAACGAGGTAGACGGCGGTAGGCACCACAACAAGGGTCAGGACGAGGGCGCGCAGCGCGGGGTGCCATGACTCCGTGAGCGGAGCGAGGATCGTCATGCCGATCGCCACGAGGGGGAAAATGGCCAGCCAGGTGATCACGGCACGCATATGCACCGACGGTGTGTGCATGGAAGGCAGATGCGCAGAGTGCGCGTGTGCGGCCGGCTCGGCAAACGCCGCAACCGCGGCGCTGTCCGCGGATGCGGCAACGGGGATTTGGGTGTTCATGACATTCTCCAACTAATTGGTTGCTTTCGGCGTGAGTTCAGACTAGACCCCACCCTCGAAAACTGCAACTACTTGGTTGGAATCTGTTAAGGTGGACACATGGCATGGGATACCGAGCGGACCAAGCGACTCCTCCTTGAGGCGGCGACTGCCGAGTTTTGCCAATTCGGACTCGCCGGCGCCAGGGTGGACCGCATCGCTGCTGCGGCCGGAGTCAACAAGGAACGCATCTATCAGTACTTCGGTAAGAAGGATCTTCTCTTCGACGCCGTGATCGCGTCCCAGCTCAGCAAAGTGGTGGACGAAGTCCGCATCGAGGGCGCCGGTCCCGAAGCCTTGGCCGATTACGCCGGACGCCTGTTCGACCATCACCACCAGGACGCCACCCTTCCGAGGCTGCTGTTTTGGGAGGGTCTGGAGCGGGGCGAATATGTGGTGAACCGTCCGGACCGGGCCGCGAACTGCAGGAACAAGGTTGACGGTGTCATCCGGGCCATGCCGGGGACGTCCAAGGAAGACGCGGCCGATCTGATGCTCACCATCATTGCGTTGTGTGACGCGTGGCCGGTACTGCCCGAGCTGGATGGCCTCATGGCCGGCAGCAAGGGGCCAATGAGGGCGGAGCGGCGCCGGAAGGCGATCGTCCGGACCGTCCTTCTCGCCGCGCAGGCGCTCGCCCCGGAGCGCAGCGCGGTTTAGCCACGCGCGGTTTGGTGGCGCTTGCTACGCCTGCTTATTGAGTGTTCTGCCGATGATCGCCTGCGTCAGCGCATCCACCACCTCGGCGTTCGCCAAAGGGTTGCGGATCAAGGTGAAGTCGACGTCGCCCACGGGCGGGAGGTCGAAGCGCTTGGTGATCACCGTGAGGTCCTCGGGAACCAACGACGACGGCATCACGGCGACGCCGATGCCCGCGCGCACCGCTGCCAGGACACCGGCGATCTGCTTGGTCGAGCAGGTGACCCGCCACGTCCGGCCCATGGCCTCCAGCGCGTCGATGGCCAGTTTCCGGCTGACGCTCGGAGCCGGATAGCAGATCAGCGGCACGGGGCTGGCCGGGTCCAGCACCGTTTGTTCGACCCCGACCCAGGCAAATTTGTCGTGCCGCACCACCGTGCCGTCCTTCGCCTCGCCCACCCACTTCACGAAGACGAGATCCAACTGGCCCGCATTGACCCGTTTGTAGAGCTGGTCGCTCTGGCTGACCGTGAGTTCAAGGTTGATCTGGGGGTACAGCTGCCGGAACTCGCGCAGGATCCGAGGCAGCCCCGTGATCGCGAGGTCGTCGGCGGTTCCGAACCTCAAACGGCCGCGCATGGCTGAACCGGAAAAGTACCTCGCCGCGGAATCGTGCGCTGAGAGGATGTTGCGGGCAAAGCCTGCCATGGCGTCGCCATTGTCGGTGAGCCGGACATCCCGGGTGTCGCGGGCTACGAGCGCCCGTTTGGCCGCCATCTCCAGCTTTCGCACATGCTGGCTGACCGTGGGTTGGGCCAGGCCGAGGCGCTCGGCTGCCTTCGTGAAACTCAAAGTCTCGGCCACGGCCAGGAAGGACCGCAGCTGCACGGGTTCGAACACGGGACTCCTTGGATAGCTACCTTCACCGCCGCTCACGCCGGTGTATTGCACTTCGCAATGCTAGTTATACGGCCAATTCACTTCCATAATCACCGCGGCCAACCCTAGCGTTAAAGGCATCCCAGCGAAACGCCTATCCAAGGACTACTTTTGGCACCCCCACCGCCCTCAGCGGCAAACGTCAGCCAACCTGCCATCGATTCACTCGCCGCAAGCAGCCGAATTCCGCACGCTGCCGACCCTGACACGGTCACCCAGCCGATCGCCGTCGTCAACGAACGGCTGCCTTGGCGGCACACCTTCATTTCCCTCAAAGTACCCAACTTCCGGATCTTCGCCGTAGGCCACTTCGTGGCCGTCATCGCACTCTGGATGCAGAGAATCGCCCAGGACTGGTTGGTACTACAGCTCTCCGGATCCGTCACCGCCGTCGGAATAACGGTGGCATTGCAGTTCACGCCGTCGCTTTTCCTGGGCCCCTGGGGCGGCATGATGGCGGACCGCTTCGCCAAGCGACGCATCCTCATCCTGTGCCAAAGCGTCGCGGCCTCCCTGGCTGCCATCCTTGCCGTGTTGGCGTTGAGCCACCACATCGAGGTGTGGCACGTTTACGTGATCGCTTTTGTCCTGGGCCTCGTGACGGTCCTCGACCAGCCTGCACGGCAGGTCTTCGTCAACGAACTCGTGGGGCCGAAATACCTGCGCAATGCGATTAGCGTCAACTCCACCACATTCCAGTTGGGCGGCCTCATTGGTCCCGCCCTGGCCGGCGTGCTGCTGACCGCGGTCGGAGCGGGCTGGGCCTTCGCGGCGAACGCGGTTGCTTGCTGCTCCACGGTCACCATGCTCTTGATGCTGCGCAAGAATGAACTTTATGTCAGCACGCCCGTGCCAAAACGCAAGGGGATGCTGCAGGAGGGACTGCGATACGCACTCAGCAAGCCCACGATCTACTGGCCGTGGCTCATGGCCGGCTTTGTAGCGGTCTTCGCGATGAGCCTGCCCGTGCTCCTCGCTGCCTTCGCGGACCACATCTACCATGCCGGTGCCGGCGGCTACGGTTTGCTCAACGCCATGGTGGCCCTTGGCGCGCTCGCCGGAGCAATCACGTCGGCCCGCCGCCGCCAGTTGCGCCTGCGCTCGGTGGTGCTGTGCGCCGGGATGTATGGCTTGATGCTGTGCCTGGCCGCGTTGGCGCCATCGATGGTGTGGCTCTCCGCTGCCATGGTCCTCTCCGGATTCTGGTGCCTCATGTTCCTGACCGCCGCCAACCAGCTGGTCCAGGTCAGCGCCAACATGAGCATCCGCGGCCGCGTCATGAGCCTTTACATCATGGTGCTCATTGGTGGCCAAGCCATCGGTGGACCCATGATGGGCTGGCTTGCCGAGCACCTGAACCCGCACGCTGCACTCTTGGTGTCAGGCGGGGTGCCGGCGCTCGCAGCGGCGACGGTCGCCGTCGTGCTGGCCCGGAAGTCTGAGTTGCGGCTCAAAGTGAATGTCCGGGACCGACGCCGGATGGTGCGGATCGTCCCGCAGTCGGCGTAGCGGAGTGTCGCCAAAATGCGGCTGAGCCGGGCACCCACAAGGCGCCCGGCTCAGCCGCATTATGAGGTTACGAGGCGACTACGCCGCGAGGTGCGGGTAGTCGGCTGAGCGCTCTTGGAACTGGAGCACGTCCGGGTTCCGGATGATGCCGTCGCGGATCTCGATGGCACGCGAGATTGTTTCGCTGGCGTCCCAGGCCTCGGGGCCCGAAATGACAGTCTCGAGGAACGGCAGGAGCGCCTCGCTGATTTCCCAGCTGGACGAGTTCCACAGGTAGGACGGGCTGTGGTCCACGGCGTAGTAGTTGATGTGGTCGCCCACCGTGAACATGGGCTCGGCGAACGTCGTGGTCCGCGCCCAACTGAAGCCCATGCCTTCGTCGCAGGAGACGTCAACAATCAAGCTGCCCGGCTGGAACGCATCCAGGTCCTCGGTCCGCAGGTACGTCAGCGGCGAGTTCGGATCCTGCAGCGTGCAGTTGACCACTATGTCGGCGGCGGCAAGGAACGGAGCCAGCGGCTTGCGTCCGCGATCGGTAATGACCTCGCTCAGGAAAGGGGCGTTCTGGTCGTGGTCGAACTGCACTATGCGCACCGAGTGGATGGGCGAACCGACCGCCGCAACTCCGCGGTTGGTCAGCACCTGGACATCGTGGATGCCGTGCGCGTTCAGGGCGGTGACCGCGCCACGCGCCGTAGCTCCGAAACCAATCACGACGGCGCTCAGCCGCCTCCCGTAGTCACCCGTCGAGCCCGTCAGGGCAAGGGCATGGATGACGGAGCAGTAGCCTGCAAGTTCGTTGTTCTTATGGAACACGTGAAGCCCGAAGCCGCCGTCGCTGGCCCAGTGGTTCATCGCCTCGAAGGCGATCAAGGTCAGCTTCTTGTCGATGGCGAGTTGGGTGATGGCCCTGTCCTGGACGCAGTGCGGCCAACCCCAGAGGACTTGCCCGTCGCGGAGGTCGGCCAGGTCTTCCGGCTGCGGTTTGGGCAGGAGGATGACATCCGAATTCGAGATCAGTTCTTCACGGCTTGCCATGCCACCGACCAGCGGCTCAAGTTGGCTGTCCGAAAAGCCGAAGCGCTCGCCGTAGCCGCGCTCCAGCCGGATGTGTTGCCGGAGTTCCGGAGCAATGCGCTCCAGATGCAGGGGATGGACGGGCAGCCGGCGCTCGTCCGGCTTCCGCGATGTCGACAGGATGCCGAGGGTCATGGCGCCTATATGGCCGCTCACTTTTTGTTGCCGGTTGCCGGCTTGGCCACCGTGGTCGCGGAGGACTCTGAAGCCCTCTTATCGGCGCGCTTTTCTTTGATGGATTTGCCGGATTTTTTCGATGCAGCTTGGCGAGGTGATTTGTCAGCCATGATCGCTCCCTAGAGCAGAGCCGAAATGGCTCCTAGCTCCTGACGATACACCCAAGGGCTTGGGCACCTTGTATCAGGGCAGAAATGGAGCGGGCGACGGGAATCGAACCCGCGTATCGAGCTTGGGAAGCTAGCGCTCTACCATTGAGCTACGCCCGCATTGCTCCGCAAACCAGCCGGAGCAGATCCCAGCTTAGCGCAGATGGCGCGCTGATCCGGACACAGACTCACCGGTATCACGGTCTCATCAAATTCCCTGCCGGGCTCGTAAAGATTCGGTTAAGGCTCGACGTGGGTGTGTTGCGCTGCGCCACGCCTGACTATTCTGTAGCAGTTAGCTGCTGTGTCATGGGGAACCCGGCTATGTCCAAGAGCCGTACGCCGAAAGAGGATTCCGTGGCATTTGCAGAGCATGAAGTACTCATTGGTCGCGACGCCATGACCGTTTACCAATTCCTGGTGGACGGGCTCAACAATCCCCTGTGGCGCAGTGGAATCCGCAGCATTTCCCTCCGTTCCGGACATGCCGGCGAAAAAGGCGCCGTTTATCAGCAGACTTTGGCGGGGCCGGGCGGGCGGCCGATCGCGGCTGACTTCCAAATCACTGAAGCCAGGCCGGGCGCCGAAGTGCGCTTCGCCGTCGTTGCCGGTCCTGCGCGGCCCACCGGCGGCTACTACCTCAGCACCGAGGGGCCCAATACCCGCCTGCGGTTCGCCCTGGAGTACCACCCCAAAGGCTTGCAGAAACTCATGAACAGCATGATCCAGAAGACCATGGAAGAGGAAGTAGTCCAGCTGGAGCAGCTCAAGTCGGTCATCGAGGAGCAAACCTCCGAGGCTTAGGGCCCAGTTACTGCGCCAGCTTGAGTCCGCCCAAGCCGGTGACCGGAGTGCTCGGCGTCGTGAGGCGTCCGCCGGTCAGGTCCCAATATTCGATCGTTCCGTTGCTCAGGAGGCCCGCGATTCCAGTCGTGTTGAGGCCCGTGACACCGTTGAGCGAGCGCAATCCGGAGTAGTCCGTCCATCCGGTTCCCACTAGCAGCCTTGCCTCCGACTTCGGCGTGGTGAGCCCGGAGCCGCGGTAGAGGCGCAGGTTCCCGTTTGCTTCCACGGCCAGCAGGTCCTGGAAGCCGTCGGCGTCGTAGTCCACCATGCTGAGCCGGATGGCACTGACGCCCGTGCCCACTTGAGTCCGCCCCACCATGGCGGTGAGCCCCACGTTCCGGTACAGGTAAAGCGCGCCGCTGGAATCAATGGCGAGGATCTGCGGGAGCCGGTTGTTGCCGCACCAGATGCCCACGGCCATGGTCATCGACTGCCAACCCGATAGGCCCAACACCACTGGGGCCTTGAACCCGCCGCTCACCACTCCGGGGTAGAGGAGGAGCCTGCCATCCAGCATCTGGACGAGGACATCGATCACGCCGTCGCGGTCCCAATCAGTGGTCATCACTTCTTTCGCCCCGGCGAAACCGGTCCCGACTGTCCGGGCAGGACCGAACGTGCCGTTGCCAAGTGCAGGGTAGTCCCTCAGGTTTCCCGAAGGGTCGACGGCGACGAGGTCACCTGCGCTGCGGATGGCTGCCGTACTGAGGTCCAGCGTGGGCGGCTCGTGCTTCACGATGGGGTCGCAGACCGTCGGTGGCGGAAGTTGGGGAGGGGCTGTGCCCGCGCCCGGGCTGTTGACTGTGCCGGCGGGCAGCGTCGTGTAGCCGAAGAGATTGACCACGCCCCACATCGTGAAGCTATTGGGGGTGGTTTGGTAGTTGCCGTCCGTGAAAGTGATGCCGACGCCAATCACGTTGAAACGTGGATCACGCAGCAGTGCGTCGTGGGCGGGCGAGCTTTTCCACCATTCGACAAGCTGGGCGGCATCCCGATCCCAGCGGACAGCGATGACTTCACCTGCGCCGTTGTTGGGGTTCAAGGCCCTGGGATCGGTCCAGAAGTTGGGGCGGTGTTCAATCACTTGGCGGCTGGCGATGTTGTTGGACCAGTCCTGCGAAAGAGTGGACACCGTGGGGTTGTACTTCACCGGGTTCAAGCCAAGCGACGTCCTGTAGGCATTGATGGCGTTGAACACGGCCAGAACCTGGGCGGAATTGTCGTCATTGACCAATGCTTGCGCTGAGACGAGCGGGACGGCCGCGGGGGAGGATTTGGTCGGGGCTGGAGCCGGATCCGGCGGCGGGACGTCCCCTGCGGCGCCGGGGAGCGGGTCCGGGCCCGAAGCCGGCGGGATGGAGGGCACCGGGGGCGGGCCGGCCGCCGCCTGGGGTGACGTGCCGTTGCCTGGGGCGACGGGGGGGCTTGCCTGCGCGGGCGAGGCCGCGGCTTGTACCGTTGACGCGGTGCCCGCAGCAGCGGGTGCCGCTTGAGCGGGGGCGGCCGCTGCTGGTGCTGCGGGGGTGGCAGTTGGTGACCCCGGCGCAGGTGCGGCCCATGGAAGGCCGGATCCCGACGGCGGTGCGGACGCCGTCGTCGTACTTTCAGCGCTTGCGGTGGTGCTTGAGGTGGAAGGGGCGGCAGTTCCGGAGGGCAGGGCCGCGACGGTTAGCGGTCCGGAGGCAGGGGCCATCACCGTGAGAAGGCAGGCCACCACTACGGCAACGGGCACCGCAATTCGTCTCAATGTTTCCCCAGATTCGCATCGTGCCACCGTTCCCAAATGCAACAGCGGTAACGGCAGTCTATGTGGTGCACTATAGTCCCATGCGCCACTCCGGCACCACGGGGTACGGGGTGGATACGGTACTTTTGATCCTGTGCTGATCTCTGACCGCGACATACGTGCCGAAATCGACTCCCGACGTATCGTCCTGGAGCCCTACGACCCCGCGATGGTTCAGCCGTCCTCGGTGGATGTGAGGATTGACCGCTTCTTCCGGCTGTTCGACAACCACAAATACGCGCACATCGACCCCTCCGAGGAGCAGCCTGAGCTGACCCGCCTTGTTGAGGTGGAGGGCGACGAACCCTTCATCCTGCACCCGGGCGAGTTCGTGCTCGGTTCAACGTACGAGACCGTGAGCCTGCCGGACGACGTCGCCGCACGCCTTGAAGGAAAGTCTTCGCTGGGGCGCCTCGGCCTCCTGACGCACTCCACGGCCGGCTTCATCGACCCCGGGTTCTCAGGCCATGTGACCTTGGAGCTGTCCAACGTTGCCACGTTGCCCATCAAGCTGTGGCCCGGCATGAAGATCGGCCAGTTGTGCTTCTTCCGGCTCTCCTCGGCGGCTGAGCATCCCTATGGTTCCGGCGGATACGGCAACCGTTACCAAGGCCAGCGCGGCCCCACCGCGAGCCGCAGCCACTTGAACTTCCACCGGACGACGGTCTAGCCCCTGCCTGCTTGGGTTTTCCAAGACGCTCGCTCAGATATGTGGGCAATAGCCGCGACGCTCGCTCATCATGTGAGCGAGCGTCCAAAGGAAACGCCCCAAAAGTGAGCGAGCGTCGGGGAACGGCCGATGCTCACGCCTCGAAGGACGCAATAGGCTCGGATGCCTTCGGTTTGCGTGAGGACTTGCGGAAGGCCTTGACCGTGGGCTCCACGAAGCGGGCTGCGAGCGGTCCGATGATGGCCATGAGCAGCACATACGCGGTAGCGAGGGCGGCAAGCTCGCGCGGCACGACTCCCGAGGCCACGGCCAGGCCTGCGATGACAATGGAGAATTCACCGCGGGCAATCAGGGCGGCTCCTGCGCGGAAACGGCCGGGAACGGCGATCCCTGCCCGCTTTGCCGCCCAGAATCCGGTCAGTACCTTGGTCACGGCTGTCGCGAGTGCCAGGAGCAGCGCCCAGCCCAGGACCGGCGGGATGCTGGACGGGTCCGTGTTGAGGCCGAAGGCTACGAAGAAGATGGCCGCGAAGAGATCCCGGAGCGGTTCAAGGATCCGCGTCGCGTTGTGGGCCGTTGCCCCCGAAATGGCAATGCCCAGCATGAACGCCCCCACGGCCGCGGAGACCTGGAGGGCGGACGCGATGCCGGCCACCAAGAGCGCGGCTCCGAGGAGATTGAGCAGGAAGACTTCGGAGTTTTCGCTGTGCACGGCCTGGGATACCCGGTGGCCGTGTTTGAGGGCCACCACCAGCACCAAGGTGACCACGGCCAGCGCAATACCCACCGTCTGGAGCCCGCCCAGGAAGCCCACGCCTGCGAGGATCGCAGTCAGGATCGGAAGGTAGATGGCCATGGTGAGGTCTTCGAAAACCAAGATGGCCAGCACCACCGGCGTCTCACGGTTACCGATCCGGCCGAGGTCCGTGATCACTTTCGCGGCGATGCCGGAGGAAGAAATATAGGTGACACCGCCCATGACGATCGCCCCGACAAGCCCCCAACCGAGCCACACGGCGATGCCGGCACCCGGAAGAAAGTTCAACACCAGGTCCAGCACACCGGCTTGCCACGAGCGCCTCAGCCCCGTGACGAGTTCCGCCGCCGTATATTCCAAGCCGAGCATCAACAGGAGCAGGATGACACCGATTTCGCCGGAAAGATGGGCGAACTCGTGCATGCCATCCAGTTTGATCAGTCCACCCGCCCCGAACGCCAGTCCCCCCACCAGATAGAGCGGAATGGGGGACATGCCGATCCTGCCGGCCAAGCGAGCCAAGAGGCCGAGACAGAAAACGACTGCGCCCAGCTCAATGAGGGTCAGGGCCAGGGGGTCCATGAACGTCAGCCGTTGCGCAGAATGGCAGCCGCAGAGTCAAGACCTTCCTGCGTACCGACAGCCACCAGCAGATCACCCGTGTGAAGGACGACGTCGGGAGCCGGTGAGGGAACCACTTCGCCTTCGCGCATGATCGCCACGATCGAGACACCACTGCGGGTGCGGATCTGGGCTTTGCCCATGGGCTGGTTGTTGAAAGGGGAGTCAGCGGTGATGGAGAACTGCCGCGTGACAATGCCGGGGATTTCCTTGTGGGCTTCGGCCAAACGCATGGCGATGTGCTGACCGCCCAGGAGGTTGCCCAGGGCGGCGGCTTCGTCTGCGGTCAACGGGATGGATGCCTGGCAGGTATCGGGATCGTCCCACGTGGAGACGAAAAGCTCGGTCTCACCCTCCCGCATCTCGACAACACCGATCCGGCGTCCCGAGGCCGTGATGAAATCCTTGCGGACCCCGAGGCCTGGAAGTTCTGTCTCATCCACGTTCATACGTCCACCCTAGCCCTCTTGAAGGGGCGGCGGAATGATGCCACTCGGGGCCGTCGCGCAAAGCGGCCCGCGCCTTTCTAGGGGGCCAAAGCCAGGCCGCGCGCGGCGTCGTCGTAGTACTCGCGGTTAGCCAATCCGGACGCTGCCGCCTCGTCGAGAACCACCACGGCGTCGGCATGCCATTGCAGGATCGAACCTGGGCACGACGCCGTCAGCGGGCCCTCGACGGCGGCAGCGACCGCGGCGGCCTTCGCGGCGCCGGTGGCGATGAGCACCAGCCGGCGCGCCTCCAGCACGGTCCCCAATCCTTGGGTGATGCAGTGGGTCGGGACGTCGCCGTCGTGCTCGAAGAAACGGGCGTTGTCCAGCCTCGTGCGGGCCGTGAGCCGCTTCAAACGGGTCCGCGAGGACAGCGAGGATCCGGGCTCATTGAAGCCCACATGGCCGTTGGCGCCGATGCCGAGGATCTGCACGTCGACCCCGCCGGCGGCAGCTATGGCGGCGTCGTAGTCAGCCGCTCCCGCTTCGAGCTCGGCCTGGGTGGCGCCGCTACCGTCGGGGACATTCAGCCCGGCCATGGGAAGCCCGATGACTTCGCAGACCTCGCGGATCAGGACCTCGCGGTAGGACTGGACATGTCCAGCCGGAAGGCCCACATATTCGTCCAAGGCGAATCCCTTGGCGGTCGAGAAATCCACGCGTCCCGCAGCGGCCGCGGCTGCGAGCTCCGCATACAGTCCCAGCGGAGACGAACCGGTGGCCAGCCCCAGTACTGGTCCCGCGCCCGCAGGGAGTCCTGAGAGGACGGCTTGGGCGGCGGCCGAAGCAGCCGATTCCGGAGTGGGCGTGACAATGACTTCCATGGCAACTTTCTGTCGATGGATTGGGCGTGGTGCGGTCAGGCTTTGGCAGTGCCGTTCAGCAGCGCCGTCAGGGCCTGGGACACCGTGAGCGACGCACCATAGGTGACGATGTCCGCCCCGCCGCGCGGCCAGCCGCACTCGACGGCGATCACCGCGTGCCCCTCGGCCCTCAAGCGGGCGAAGACGGTCCACAGCGGGTGTTCGGCATCCAGGCCGCGCCCGACGACGGCGACCCGCGCGCCGTCGGGCACCTCGCCTTCGCGGACCACTGCCGAAGTCGCGGCAGCGGGGCCCCACGGCACGCGGCCGACCGCGAAATTGGACCCGGTTTCGACCTGCACGATCGCCACGGGTTCCTCCCGCGCCAGCCACCTTTCGGCGGCTTCGGACACCTCGAAGGCCTCGGCGATGCGCTCCCCGTCGAGCGCCTTCGGCTCGGCAGGCACCCCGGCATGCTGCGGCTGGCCGGGCAGGCCGAGCTGGCCCCTGATGGCGGCTTCCTGGATTTCCGCGGCACCCGCGGCGGGGAACCGCGAGGACAGTGCTTGCGTGCGGGCAACAGCGTCTGCCAGGCGTTCCATGGGCAGCCGCCCGTCGCCAACGGCATCGGCGATCGCGGTGATCGTCTGTTCGAAGAGGGCCGGTCCGGTTTCCGAACCAAGGCACAGCAGGTCCGCCCCCGCGATCAGCGCGCGGACGGCTGCTTCCGGAATGCCGGTCTGGGCGGACGCGCCGGCCATGTCCAGGGCGTCCGTGATGATGACGCCCTCGAACCCCATGTCACGGCGCAGCAGGTCCTGCAGGATGCGCGGGGAGAACGTGGCGGGGTGGTCCGGGTCCAGGGCTTCGACCAGGATATGGCTCGTCATGACGGTGGCCCCGCGAGCCGCGACGAGCGCGCGGAACGGGACCAGTTCGCGTGCGTCCAGGGTGGCGGCGTCGGCCGTGACCCGGGGGAGCGCCAGATGGGAGTCTGTGGTGGTGTCGCCGTGGCCCGGGAAGTGCTTGGCACAGGACGCAACACCGGCGTCTTCGAGTCCACGGATCCAGGCGGCGGTATGCCGTGCCACCAGGCCCGGTTCGGCCCCGAAGCTACGCACGCCGATCACGGGATTGTCCGGAGCGGAATTGACGTCGGCATCCGGGGCCAGGTTCAAGTTGATGCCCAGGCCTGCGAGCTCGTGGCCGATGGCGCTGGCGCTGGCGGCGGTCAGTTCGACGTCGTCCAGACGCCCGAGCACCGCGTTCCCGGGCTGCGTCGATCCCGTGAGGTAGTGCAGCCTCGTGACATCGCCGCCCTCTTCATCGACGGCGATGAGCGTGTTCGGGGAATGTGCGCGGAGCCCGGCGCAGAGCTCGCGCAACTGGACGGGGGACGCCACGTTGGTGCCGTAGAGGCACACAGCCGCCAACCCGGCGTCGTACGCTTCAAGGATCCAGACGGGGACCGCGATGCCGGTAAATCCGGGCATGAGTGTGCCTGCCGCGAGACGGCGGAGGTGGGCGCGGGCGGCCCCTGTGGCAAGAGAGTGGGTAGCGGGGGACTGAATCGTGTCCATGTCCGGCTCCTTCGAAGGGATGCTTGGTCTGTAGTAAGGGTTGGAAACGGCGGGGCGGCACTCAGGCCACACCAAGCTGGTTCCACAGGACCATCACGGCGGCTCCGCGCAGGACAATGTCCTGTGCGTCTGCCGCGAGACGGACGGACACCGGTGAAAGGTCCTGGTGCAAGAGCCGCTCAAGCAGGGTCTGCTGGACGGCGTTGAGAAGGGGGCCTTCCAAAAGCTCCCGGGGTCCGCTGAGGACCACTTCGCCCAAATCGAGGGCGCCAACCACGGGCGCGAGCGCGATGGCGAGCCGCTCGCCCGCTTCCCGGAGTACGACGGCGGCCGCGGCCTCCGGTTCGGAGCTCGCCGCCGCTTCGGCCAGGGCACGTTCGAGGCTGGGGACTGACATCCAGGTTTCGAGGCAGCCTGTTTTACCGCACTTGCACACGGTCCCGCCGTCGGTGCCGACTGTGACGTGGCCGATTTCGCCAGCCGCGGAGTGGGCGCCCCGGGCACGCCTGCCGCCCACGATGAGTCCTGAACCGACACCGCGGCCGATCTTCACGAGGATTTCGTCGTCGCTGCCGCCGCCGAAAGTGTGGTCCGCATGGACTGCGGCGTCGGCGTCGTTGGAAACGAGGGTCGGAAGGCCGGTCCGCTCCTGGAGGAGATCGCGCAGGGCGACGTCCTTCCATCCGAAGTTGGGGGCCGTGGTGACCTCGCCGCCCGCATTGACGATGCCGGGGGTCCCGACGCCGATCCCGAGCAGCGTGGCGGTGGCCCGGCCGACGGCTTCCGAAGCGAGTTCGAGGACCTCGTTGACGACGTCCGGGCCGGTCTCCTCGGAGATGGACCGCTCGACCCTTTCGAGGATGTTGCCGTCAAGGTCCAGGACGGCGGCGCGCAGCACGGAATTTTCCGCCAAGTCCATGCCGATCACTTGGAGGCCCCGGCGGTTGATGTCTACCAGGATGGCCGGCTTGCCGGGGCGGACTTCATCGGACTGTCCCAGTTCCACGACGTGGCCGCGTTCGAGGAGGTCCGAGATGAGGTCCGATACCGTGACACGGGTCAGGCCCAGGACCCGGGAAAGTTCCGCACGGCTCATCGCCCCTGCAGAGTGGAGCGTTTGGCGCACCAAGGAGAGATTGTGGGCGCGCCCGTCCGAAGGCAGGGTCGCTGCGCTTGCTCGATCGGTGCGCTGGCGGTCACGAAGGGCTTCCATGTGAGTTAGTAAACTCTACTAACAATCGAAGATCAAGGGTTTGTGGCAGATTGTGTGAGCCACATCTGTCAGCTCAGCGGCACTGTGGCGATTTCCGTCTTGTCGGGTGCCTTGACGGGCAGGATCACCAGCAAGCCGGCCAGGAGCACCACCATGATGCCCAGGATCCCCCAGCGTTGGGCCGCGCCAGGGGCAACCAGGGGCGTGGCCAAGGTGATGCACAGGGTGAAAAGGGCCGGCGCCAGGAAGCTGACGGCCCGGCCTGTGGTGGCGTAGAGCCCGAACAGCTCGCCGGATTCGCCGTCGGGCGCCAGCCTCGCGAGGTAGGCGCGGGAGGAAGCTTGCGCCGGTCCCACGAAAAGGCACAGGAACAGTCCGAAAACCCAGAAAGTGGTGCTGCCTGCCCAATGGGTCCCGAAGAATACGTAGTCGCCGTTGCCAAGCACCAGGATGACGGTGCCGGCGACCAGGAGTCCCATGAGGGAAATGACAATGACGGACTTGGGCCCGATCCTGTCGTCCAGGAATCCGCCGATCATGGCGCCAATTGCGGCCACCACATTGCCGAAAATCGCGAAGAAGATGACCTGTTTGAGCTCGAATCCAAAAGTCCCGGCAGCAATGACCCCTCCGAAGGTGAAGACCGCCGCCAGGCCGTCGCGGAAGATGGCGCTCGCGAGCAGGAAGTAGATGGTGTGCGGGCTGGTTCGATAGATGGCCTTGATCCGGCGGACGAGCAAACCATAAGAGGCCAGGAACCCGAGCCGGGATTCCGCTTTCTTGACGGAGAGCTCCGGCACGGCGAAGAGGACCGGTAGCGCGAAGATGAAGAACCAGAGCGCGGAAAAGACAGCCACGAGCCTGATATTCAGGCTGTCCTGGGTGGAGGCCCCGAACCACTCAAAAGACGGCTGGACGAAAAGCTGCAGCACCGCGAGCAGCGCGATAATCCCGCCCAGATAACCCATCCCCCAACCGAAGCCGCTCACTTTGCCGATATTGGCAGGGGTGGAGATCTGGGCCAGCATGGCGTTGTAATTGACACCGGCGAACTCGAAAAACACATTTCCGAGCGCAACCAACGTGACGCCCAGCAGCAGGAACTCGGGCTTGGGGAAAACGAAGAAGCACGAGCCCGTGAGGACAGCCACGAGGGCGGTGTTGACCCCCAGCCACAGTTTCCTGCGGCCACCGGAATCGGAGCGCTGACCGGTGACCGGTGCCAGGAGCGCAATCGCGACGCCGGCAATCGCCAGCGCGGCACCCAACGTCGCCGACGCCGAGTCTTCCCCGCCAAATGCCTTGGACGTCAGGTAGACGGTGAACACGAAGGTGGTCATGACGGCATTGAATGCCGCGGAACCCCAATCCCAGGATGCCCACGCAAGGATTTGGCCCTTGTTCGACAGGGCTGGCCCCGAAGCAAGCTCGGATGACGGGTGCGGGGCCTCAGGCGCAGTTGCCATGTTCATGGTTGATAAACTACCTGCACCGAACCCAACGCTTGACCGCCTGCTCCAACTTTTGACAACTTATTCCTGACTTTGCGGAGATTCCAGTGATCACAGTTCTTGCCGTGACCTTTGCAGCGGCAACTGTGGCGCCCTGGATCTTCCGGAAACTTCAACGGAATGCCTTCTACGTCCTTGCAGCCGTTCCCGCCCTCGCCTTTATCTGGCTGCTCCTGCAGTACGACCGGATCTATCCCGGAAAAGGCGGAGCCGCCACGGGCGGCTTCATCGAAGAGACCCTCCCATGGATTCCGAACCTCAAGCTTGAATTCGCCTTCCGCATGGACGTCCTGGCGTGGGTGATGTCCTTGCTGGTCCTGGGGGTCGGCGCGTTGGTCCTGGTCTATTGCGCCCGGTACTTCAAGAACAAGGATGCCGACCTCGGCGGATTCGGGGCCCAGTTGCTTGCCTTCGCCGGCGCGATGTTCGGCCTGGTGACGGCGGACGACCTCCTGATGATGTTCATCTTCTGGGAACTCACCACCGTCCTGTCCTACCTGCTGATCGGCTATGCGCGGACCCGCCTGTCCGCGCGGCGCTCGGCTTTGCAGGCGCTCATGGTCACCACCGCCGGCGGCCTGGCCATGCTCGTCGGCCTCATCATTCTGGGCCAGGCCTCCGGAACATACCGGATTTCGGCCATCATGACCCAAGCGGCCACCCTCGTCACGGGACCTGCGCAAGGTGCGGTTGCCGCCGCCGTCGTACTCATCCTGGTAGGTGCGATTACCAAATCGGCGCTGGTCCCCTTCCACTTCTGGCTCCCCGGGGCCATGGCCGCGCCCACCCCGGTGAGCGCCTACCTGCACGCAGCGGCCATGGTGAAGGCCGGCATCTACATCGTCGCCCGACTGGCTCCGGGATTCAGCCAAAGCCCCTACTGGTTGCCGCTGGTGCTCGGGCTCGGCCTGGCGACGATGCTGGTAGGCGGCTACCGGGCGCTCCGGCAGACCGACGTCAAACTCATCCTTGCCTATGGAACCGTCAGCCAGCTCGGCTTCCTCACCATGGTGGTGGGTCTCGGCCGGCCCGACGCCGCACTGGCCGGCCTCGCGCTGTTGCTGGCGCACGGACTCTTCAAGGCTTCCTTGTTCCTGGTGGTGGGCATCATCGACCACCAATCCGGCACGCGCGATATCCGCAAGCTCTCGGGCGTGTACAAGTCCTCGAGGGCGCTCGCCATCGTGGCGGGCATCGCCGCGGCGTCCATGGCCGGCATACCTCCGCTGGCGGGTTTTGTGGCCAAGGAATCCGTGTTCGAAGCGTTCGTGCACTACGGCACAGATCACTCCGGTACTGGCCCTGCTTCCCAACCGTGGGGGCTGGTCCTGCTAGTCGGCTTGGTGCTGGGGTCCATCCTCACATTCGCTTACAGTGCCCGCTTCATGTGGGGTGCGTTCGCCACCAAGCCGGGCGTGGAACGGACGCCCTTCAAGGCCATCCAGCCATCGTTCCTGGCGGCCCCGGCCATCTTGAGCTTCCTCACCATCGTGTACGGCCTGTGGCCGGATCCCGTTGACGGCTGGATCCAGCCGTATGCGGCGCTTTTTGTGGAACCCGCTGCCGGAACCAACGCAGTCGGAACAAACGCTGCCGGAACAAACGCAGCCAGCGCCAGCCACCTCGCGCTGTGGCACGGTCTGACGCCCGCCTTGGGACTGACCGCCGTGACGTTCGCGGCCGGCGTCGCGATGTTCTACGGCCGGAACGTCGTGTCGCGGGCGCAGGGCCGTATCCCGGACTGGGTGGACGGCGACCGCGCGTACCAGCGCACCATCGGCGCCTTGGACGACGTCGCCGTGTGGGTCACGGGGCGCACGCAGCGCGGTTCCCTGTACTTCTACCTTGCGGTCATCCTCACGGTGGCTTTCGCTGTCCCCTTGACGGCACTCATCGTGGCCAACAAGCCCCTCCCGGGCGGGCTCTATGTGATCGACCCGAATTCCCCGCTCCAGCTCATCGCCGCGGCAGGAATCGTTGTTGGCGCTCTCGCGGCGGTCCGAGCCAACAAGCGCTTCCTCGCCGTGCTGATGGTGTCGGTCACCGGCTACGGCATCGCACTCATGTTCGCGTTGCAGGGAGCCCCGGACCTCGCATTGACGCAAATGCTGGTGGAGACCATCATCCTGGTGGCCTTCGTGCTGGCGATGCGCAGCCTCCCTCCGGAGCTCCGTGACCGCACCGGCGGCAAGTACCGGGTGGTTCGCGTCATCATTGGCGTGGCGTTCGCGGTCACCATGATCTTCGTGGCGATCTACGCGATGGGCGCCCGCATCGCCGAGCCTGTGTCGCTTTCGTTCCCCCGGCTGGCCTATGAAGGCGGCGGCGGACTCAACGTGGTCAACGTGACGCTGGTGGACATCCGGGCGTGGGACACCTTCGGCGAGATCTCGGTGCTGGCGGTCGCTGCCACCGGCGTCGCGAGCTTGATTTTTGTCCGCAGCAGGGGCGAGCGCCTCAACAAGGCCGCCACCATTCCCGAGGGCACGGTGGGAAGGCGCGCCGCCGCCGGGGGCAGTTCGCGCGACGACGCCTCACTGGCACTCGTCCGCAAGTTCGCGGGCTCCCTGACGGACCCCTGGCTCGTGGCCGGCCGAACCCTTGCACCGGAACGGCGTTCCATCATCTTCGAAGTGGTCACGCGGCTGATTTTCCACTCGATGATCGTTTTCTCCGTGTACCTGTTGTTGGCGGGACACAATCTTCCGGGTGGCGGCTTCGCCGGCGGACTCACGGCCGGGCTTGCCCTGACCATCCGTTACTTGGCCGGCGGACGGTTCGAGTTGCGGGAAGCCGCACCGATCAGCGCCGGCATGCTGCTGGGAACCGGCCTTGCGACGGCGGCCGCAGCGGGCTTCGTACCGTTGCTTCTGGGCGGCCAGGTGTTCCAAAGCGCCATCATCGAGTTCTGGCTACCGTTGTTCGGGGACATCAAGTTCGTGACCTCCACGATCTTCGACATCGGCGTGTACCTCGTGGTCGTAGGCCTGGCCCTGGACGTGCTGCGGAGCCTGGGAGCCGAGATCGACGAACACTTCGAAGAGACCGCCAGCGGAGACGTCCGGGATTCAGGGGATGCCCGATTGGAAGTTCCCACCTCCGCACCAACGGCCGCAACCACGGCGCAGTCGGCAACAACCTCGCTCGGGAAGGGGACCCCATGAGCGTCAACTTGACCTTGTTGATCGTCATGGGAGTGCTCTACGCCTGTGGGATCTATTTGATCCTGGAACGCAGCTTGACCCGCGTTCTCCTGGGGCTCATGCTCCTGGCAAACGCCACCAACCTGCTGATCCTCGCGACGGGTGGCTATGCCGGACTTGCCCCGCTGTTCAACAAATCGACGGATCCGCGCGACTACAACGATCCTTTGCCGCAAGCGTTGATCCTGACGTCGATCGTGATTTCCTTCGCGGTGACGGCATTCATGCTCGGCATCATCTACCGGACCTGGGCATTGGCACGGCAGGACGACATCCAGGACGACGCCGAAGATAGGCGCGTCGCGAAGACACCCAGCTTTGACGCCGAAGACGACTCGGTGGTTCCCGAGGAAACTTCCGAATTCCCGGTTACGGCAGTCACCGAAGCAGCCAAGGAAGGAGGCCCCCTGTGAACATCGCCAGCCTGGCGCCGCTCGCCGTCGTGCTTCCCATCCTCGGTGCCGCACTGACGTTCGCCCTGAACAGGAACCCGCTGGCCCAACGCGCGGTCAGCATCGCTTTGTTGTCCCTCACGTTGCTCCTGGAATGCTGGCTCCTTGCCTCGGTATGGACCACAGGCACCGCATCCGTCACCTTGGGCGGCTGGCAGCCGCCGTTTGGCGTGGTGATGGTGGTGGACCAGTTCTCCTCGCTCATGTTGGTGGTCTCCTCCGTCATCAGCCTCGCGGTGCTGATCTACGCCACCGGCCAGGGCATGGCCGACGGCGACCGTGAGGCACCGGTGTCGATATTCCACCCGACCTACCTGATCCTGGTGGCCGGTGTCTCGAACGCCTTCCTCACCGGTGATCTCTTCAACCTGTACGTCGGCTTCGAGATCCTGCTGACGGCGAGCTACGTGCTCATGACACTGGGCGGTACCGGTCCGCGCATCCGCGCCGGGGTCACCTACGTGGTGGTTTCCGTCGTGTCATCGGTGTTGTTCCTGATCGCCATTGCGATGATCTACGGGGCCACCGGAACCATCACCATGGCGGATCTCGCCATCAAGCTGGCCGAATTGGATCCGGGCACCAGGAACCTGCTCCACGTCATGCTGCTCGTGGCCTTCGGCATCAAGGCCGCCGTGTTCCCGCTGTCCTTCTGGCTGCCTGACTCGTACCCGACCGCACCGGCACCGGTCACTGCCGTGTTCGCCGGTTTGCTCACCAAGGTGGGCGTCTACGCCATGGTCCGCACGGAGACCCTGCTGTTCCCGGGCGATACCTTGAACACCCCGTTGATGGTGGTTGCGCTCCTCACCATGCTCGTGGGCATTCTCGGTGCCATAGCCCAGAGCGACATCAAACGATTACTCTCCTTCACCTTGGTCAGCCACATCGGCTACATGGTGTTCGGGCTTGCCATGTCTTCCGTAGCCGGGCTTGCTGCCGCCGTCTTCTATGTGGCCCACCACATCACTGTCCAAACGAGCCTGTTCCTGGTGACCGGCTTGATCGAGCGCCGCGGTGGGAGCTCGTCGGTGGATAGGCTGGGTGGGCTCGCAAAGCTGTCTCCACTCCTCGCGCTCTTGTTCTTCATTCCGGCCATGAACCTCGCGGGAATCCCGCCCTTCTCCGGGTTCCTGGGGAAGCTCGGACTCCTGCAGGCAGGCATCGCCCTCGGGACACCACTGGCCATTACCTTGGTGGTGGGCGGGGTGGTCACGAGCCTCTTGACCTTGCTGGCCATTGCCCGCGTCTGGAACCGCGCATTCTGGCGGAAGCCCGAGGACGCTGACTACCCGGCCGCCGTCCTCAAGGACACTGCCGCCGTCGGCCTGCTTCCGAGGACCATGGTGGGGCCAACCGCCGCGCTGGTGGTCTTTGGCGTGGCGCTGACAGTCTTCGCAGGTCCGCTGTTCCAATTGGCCGGAAACTCCGCGGAACAGATGCTGGACCGTACGGCGTATATCCATTCCGTGCTCGGCGAGAATGCCAAAGTCCCGGGCATCGCTGCGCCGGGTGCGTCGACCCCACTGCAGGGGGTTGGCAAGTGAGCCGCAAGCGGATTTCGTTCCGCACCGAGTTGCCCCTGCTGGTCTGGCTGGTGGTCGTGTGGGGTGCGCTCTGGCGGGACTTCAGCCCCGGCAACCTGGTATTCGGTGCGCTGATCGCCGTGGTGGTAGCCAGGGTCTTCTACTTGCCTCCAGTGGAGCTCAGCGGACGATTCAACGTGCTGCGCGCCATTCCTTTCGCCGTCGTGTTCCTTGGCAAAGTGGTGGCCGCGAGCTTCCAGGTCATGTACCTCGCGGTCTTCCGCGGGCCCTTGGTAACCAACGCCGTCGTCGCTGTTCCCCTCCGCAGCCATTCCGACCTCATGGTGACCGCAACAGGGCACGTGATTTCGCTGATTCCGGGTTCCTTGGTGGTGGAGGTGGACCGCTCGACGTCCACGCTCTATATCCATGGGCTCAATGTCCGCAACGATGTGGACACCGCCAAGCTGCGCAAGGAAGTCCAGGACACGGAGGCCTCGCTGATCCGGATCATGGGTACCCAGGCGGAAATGGACGCACTCCAGGCCGAAGGCTGGCCTGCAACGAGGGGAGCTCGCTCGTGAAAGACATCGTGCTGATCGTCACGGCGGTGGTCCTTAGCCTCGCCGCCGCCGGCGCGATCTACAGGATCGCCGTCGGGCCGTCCCTGCTGGACCGGGTGCTCGCCTCGGACGTGCTGCTCGCCATACTGGGTGCTGCATTGGCCATCGACATGGCCGTCAACAGGCACCTCAACAACCTCGTGCTGCTCGTCGCGCTGACGCTGATCGGTTTCATCGGATCGGTGACGGTGGCGCGCTTCGTGGCCGACCGGAGAGGACAGGTCAATGACTCCTGACGCCACCGGAGCGGACGCCGTCATCGATGCCGTCACCGCGGTGCTGCTGATTGTCGGTGCGGTGATGTCATTGGGCGCGGCGATCGGCCTGCTGCGCTTCCCGGACCTGATGAGCCGCATGCACGCAGCTACCAAGCCGCAAGTGCTCGGGCTGTTCCTCGTCTTGGCAGCCATCGGGCTGCAGATGCGCGAATGGTGGGTGTGGCCGATCCTGGCCGTCGCTTGGATCTTCCAACTGCTGACGGTGCCGGTGTCCGCACACATGGTGGGCCGCGCAGGCTACCGGACCAAGCACCTGCACCCCGAGTTGCTGAGCATCGACGAACTCGAGGCCGTGGTGCTGCGGGCCGCCGGTCAACGGGCAGCGGAGAAAGCCCAAGCCGACCCGACAACTCCCCACACCGGGAACGGCGGGAGCCCAGGCCCTCAAGGCGCCAACGGCGGGCCGTCAGCCTAGACGATGTCCTGTGTCTTCGAGAAACGCGAGATGGCGCGCTGGGTACTGCGGCTTGCGAAAACCTGGATGACGGCGCTGACAGTCGCCGAAATCAGGGCGAAGGTCAGTGCAGAGCGCAGGCTTGCCTCCATATCATCGTGACCCTTGGGAGGTTTCTTGCCGGTGGACTTTTCCCACAGCGCATTGACGAGCTTGGTGCCGACAAAGCCAGCGCCGATGCTCACGCCGGTGCCGAGCAGTTTGATGAGGAGGTTCATTCCGGGACTCCTTGCGGGTGGAAACAGGACCGTCCCCAGCCTAACCCCACTTCAGGGCAGTTCCGGAGCAACGGATGGAGCTTGGCGCCTCTGCCGGAAGAACTCCTCCAAGGCCCCGGGCTTTGGACGGACAGGCACGATGTCACGGTCCTCGGCCAGTATCGCTTCCACTGTGCCGAGGGCGACGAGCTCATCCAGCAGCGCAAGCGTGGGCGGCATGAGCTTGAGTGTTCCGGCGACTTCGGCGTCCAGGATTCCGCGGACGGGTGTCCACAAGGACGACGACGCTTCCGTGGTCTGGTGCCTTGGCTCGGCACCGGAAACCGGGCAGGCAAGGTAGAAGTACGTGTCGAAGCGCTTGGGCTGGTCCTGCGGAGTGACCCAGTTGGCCCACGGGCGGAGGGTGGCGGCGTCAAGCTTCAGCCCGGCCTCTTCGAACACCTCACGCTGCGCGGCCGCCAGCACCCGGCCGGCGTTGAACCTGGCGGAGGCAGGTTCGACGGCGATGCTGCTCCGGTGCCATGCGGCGGCGTGCTGCTCGACGACGTCGTCCGCGAAGTCCCAGCCGGAGCTGTCCATCTGGTCCACCCGGCCCCCGGGGAAGACCACCATGCCCGCGGCGAAATCCATCGTGGAAACCCGGTGCTGGACGAACACCTCCAAAGCCTGCGCCGCACCTTGAGAGCCCCCGGGAACCGCGGCATCCCGGACCAGGATCACGCTTGCGGCGAGCCTCGGTTCCGCCACCGTGGTGCTGTTCGCTTCGCCATTGCCTGCCAAGACCGCTCCTTTGCCCGCTCTGCCGCGTCACATTCTGCTGGATCATTGTCCCAGTTTCTGCGGCCGCCCGCGCCATTCCGGGCCGGCCTGCGCTCACCCGGCGAGTGATCCAGCAGAATCCGTCGTCTCCGCGTGTTTGTGACCGTTCCGCGGACGCCAACACAGCGCCCGCAACCCCGCCAAGGTGTAAACTGAACCACGCCCAAAAGGGTGGATTGATAACGACAGGGGAGCGCCGCCGTCGGGCACGCAGCAATGCGGCACGGAGGACGGGCGCTGAGAGTGCGGACAGCCGCAGACCCTCGAACCTGATCCGGCTAGTACCGGCGCAAGGGAGTCGAGTTCTCATAGTGTCCGGACCGGCGCGGCGGAAGCCGCTCGCAGGCAACCGGGAACACTTTCCCCTCCTGTTCCTCAGGAGGACAAAATGACTGGTATTTCTGCAAGGCCGGGCCTCACCAAGCCTGGTTACAACTGGCGCGTCGTGGACATCGTCGTGGCGGCACTCATCTCGATCGCCGGTGGCGTGATCTTCTGGGCATGGGACCAGATGGCTTTGGTTGCAACACCTATGTCCGCCGGCTACCCGCCCCTGAGCGGCCTGATCGCCGGCGGCTGGATGATTCCGGCAGTCTTGGGCATGCTCATCGTCCGCAAGCCCGGTGCGGCAATTTTCTGCGAAACAGTGGCCGCCACGAGTGAGCTCATCATGGGTTCCCAGTACGGCACCACGGTGCTGATCTCGGGCCTGCTCCAGGGCCTCGGTGCGGAACTCATTTTCCTGGCCTTCATGTACAAGAAGTTCAACCTGCCGGTGTCCCTGCTGGCCGGTGCCGGTGCGGGCCTGTTCTGCGGCCTGAACGACTCCTTCCTGCCGTGGGGCTGGAACATCGCCTACGAACCGGTCGACAAGCTCGCGTACATCGTGTTCTGCACGATCTCCGGGGCCGTCATTGCCGGTGCCCTGTCCTGGATCGCTACCCGCGGCCTGGCCAGGACCGGTGTCCTGAGCGCGTTCGCGTCACGCAAGGCCGCCTCGGAGCCCGTCTTTTCCTGATGCCCAGTCCTGACTCCGGCACCTCTGCCGTGGTGCGACCCGCCGCCATTTCCGCGCAGGGCTGGGGCTGGCGGCACGCCGGCCGCACCACGCAGGCCATCCACGCCCTGGACCTGGACATCCGTCCTGGCGAGCGCGTCCTGCTGCTTGGCCCCTCGGGCGCAGGCAAGTCGACGTTCCTCCATGCCCTGGCGGGCGTGCTGGGCGAGGAAGGCGACGACGCCGACGAGACCGGCTCGTTGCTGGTTGACGGCGTTTCCCCGAAGGCCCAGCGGGGCCGTGCCGGACTCATGCAACAGGACCCCGAAACCCAGGTGGTGCTTTCCCGCCTGGGCGACGACGTCGCGTTCGGCGCCGAGAACCTTTGCGTGCCGCGGGACGAGATTTGGAAGCGGGTCCATGAAGCGCTCGACGACGTCGGGCTGCTGCGGAGGGCCGGTGGCAGTGCCAGCGGCAACTTTTCGCTCGACCACCCGACGTCGGCCCTCTCGGGCGGGCAGAAACAGCGCCTTGCGCTCGCCGGCATACTGGCGATGCGTCCCGGCCTGATCCTCCTGGACGAGCCGACCGCCAACCTTGACCCGGCCGGCGTCTTGGAAGTGCGCGATGCCGTGGGCCGCTGCCTGGACAAGACCGGCGCCACCTTGGTGGTGGTGGAACACCGGGTATCGGTCTGGAAAGACCTCGTGGACCGGATTGTGGTGCTTCAGCCGGGCAGTTCCTCCTCGGGAGGTTCGACGCCGGCGGTGCTTCTGGACGGTGACCCGAACACGGTTCTGGCGCAAGCAAGGGACATGCTCACTGCTGCGGGCGTCTGGGTGCCTGGTTACGTGCCGGCCACCCGCCCACGTTCGGGAACAGGCGCCGGACCGGCGGCCGACTCCGGGGCGGGGAGCTCCCGGAATGGGGGCGAGTTGCTGCTCGCCACCCAGGAGCTTGCGGTGTCCCGCGAACGGACACGGCGCCGGGGGTTCAAAACGATCGCCCCGCGTCCTGTGCAGTCCGGACTCGACGCCGAAGTGTTTGCCGGGCGGGCACTGACCATCACCGGTCCCAATGGCGCCGGAAAATCGACCTTCGCTTTGACCCTCGCGGGGCTGTTGGCGCCGATATCCGGGGCGGTGACTGCCGCCGTCGGGCTCAGCGACGGCGCGGGCCCCGACCCGTTCAAGTGGAAGGCCCAGCAGCTGATCTCCCGCATCGGGACTGTGTTCCAAGAGCCCGAGCACCAGTTCGTCACCGGCCGCGTCCTCGATGAGCTCATGTTCGGCCCCAAGCATCTTGGCCATGGCGAGGAACGGGTGGACGAGTTGCTGGAACGGCTGCGCTTGGGGCATCTCGTGGACGCCAATCCGTACACGCTCTCCGGGGGCGAAAAACGGCGGCTATCCGTGGCGACGGTGCTCGCCGCGCACCCCCGCGTCCTGGTGCTGGACGAACCCACTTTCGGCCAGGACGCGAACACGTGGGCTGAGCTTGCGTCGTTCCTGTCCGAACTGCTCGACGCCGGCACCTCCGTGGTTTCCGTGACCCACGACCAGGAATTCAGCTCCGTCCTGGGCGGCGCCGAGATGCGGCTCGAGCCTGCATTCCAAGGCGGCGCCCGGCAGGAAGCAGGTGCGGCATGAGGGACGCCCTGACCCTGCGCGGCAACAACGCCCTCCTGACACGCGCCAATCCGCTGGCCAAGTTCGTGTCGGTCTTCCTGATCACCCTGGTGTTGGCGTTGTCCATCGACTTGGTGTCAGCCTCGACCGCGCTCCTCGGCGAATTGGCGTTGTTCCCCCTCGCGGGGCTCACCGTGCGCTTGCTCTGGCAGCGCGGCTGGCCCTTGATTATCGCGGCCGCGCTCGGAGGTTGGAGCACCGCGATCCTGTCGGCGGACAGCGGAAGGATACTGCTCGACGTCGGAATCTGGTCCATTAGCGAAGGCTCGCTTCAGCTTGGACTCGGCTTCATGCTGCGGGGTCTTGCCATAGCGCTGCCTGCCATTCTCCTGATGAGTTGCACCGATCCCACCGATCTCGCCGATGCCCTGGCGCAAAAGGCGAAACTGCCGCACCGTTTTGTCTTGGGTACCCTGGCGGCCCTGCGGCTCGTGGGACTCATGGCGGAGGAGTGGCAGACCATCGGCATGGCACGGCGCGCGCGGGGTGTCGGCTCGCACGGAAGTCCGCCGCAACGGTTCAAGGCCATGCTTGGCCAAAGCTTTGGTCTGCTGGTCCAAGCGATCCGACGGGCGTCCCGCTTGGCGGTGACCATGGAGGCGCGCGGCTTCGGCGGCGGACGGCGGACCTGGGCGCGCGAATCCACCTACAGCCGCCTGGACGTCTGGGTTCTGGGCGGCGGGCTGGTCATCGCTGCCGCGGCCGTGCTCGCGGCCCAATGGGCAGGGACCTGGCACTTCGTCTGGCTGAAGCAGCCCAACTGACTCGCAGTTGTTGTCGTTTAGACGTCCCAAAACGACAACAACTGCGACTCAGTTGGGTATTTGCGGGCGGACCGCCATCCGGCAGCCCCGGGCACGCGACGGCGGCCGTTGCGACTTACTTATCGCACGAGGCGACTAGCGCTTGGCTGAATCAGCGGGTTGCGTCGCAGAATCTCCAATTCTTAGACCATCTGTGATATTTATTGATCATGACGCAACCGACTGCCGAACATGTAGGTCTCCTCCTTCGCGACGCCCGCGGCGAAAAGGGCTGGACACAGGGACAGCTCGCCTCGGAACTGGGCACCAGCCAAAGCGCCATTGCCCGCATGGAACAAGGCAAGCAGAACCTTAGCCTCCGCATGATCGAGCGCCTCGAGTCGATCTTCGGGCGAACCATCGTCAAGGTCGGCAAAAGGCAGATGACCCACCTGCGCGTGGAGGGCGGACGTACGCTCTCCGGCTCGGTGGACGTCAACAGCAGTAAGAATGCCGGCGTCGCACTGCTTTGCGCGAGCCTCATCAACCGCGGCACCACCACCTTGCGACGGCTCGCCCGGATCGAAGAAGTCAACCGGATTGTCGAGGTATTGACCTCCATCGGCGTCGAATGCACCTGGCTGAACGGCAACGATCTGCGCATCCGCCGCCCGGAAACGCTGGACCTCGCCTCCATGGACGTGGAAGCCGCACGCCGCACCCGCAGCGTCATCATGCTGCTCGGCCCGCTCCTCGATGAGGCTGCCTCGTACCAGCTGCCCTACGCCGGCGGTTGCGATCTCGGGACCCGGACCGTGGAACCGCACATGCAGGCGTTGCGGCAGTTCGGACTCTCGGTGGAGGCCAAGTCGGGCTTCTATTCCGTGCAGGCGCCGCCGGCCGACGGCGAGCACCGCACCTTCGTGCTCACGGAGCGCGGTGACACCGTAACGGAGAACGCCATCATGGCCGCCGCACACCGCAGCGGTACCACGGTGATCCGCAATGCCAGCCCCAATTACATGGTGCAGGACCTTTGCTTCTACCT
Organism: Arthrobacter sp. 01T428; assembly: GCF_056398685.1. Lineage (NCBI taxonomy): Bacteria > Bacillati > Actinomycetota > Actinomycetes > Micrococcales > Micrococcaceae > Arthrobacter > Arthrobacter sp. 01T428. Next base: position 69,871 of record NZ_JBFTPW010000019.1, read on the forward strand.
GCAGGGGCTCGGCGTGGTCATCGACGGCATCGGGACAACCACCCTGAAGATCACTGGGCGCCCGGCGATCGACGTCGACATTGAGTACTTCCCGTCCGAAGACCCGATTGAAGCCATGAGCTTGATCACCGCGGGCATCGTGACCAACTCGGAAGTCACCATCTGCAGGGTCCCCATCGAGTTCATGGAGATTGAACTTGCCACGCTCGAGCAGATGGGCCAACAGCTCGACATCTCCGGCGAGTACTTTGCGCGCAACGGACGGACGCGCTTGGTGGATGTCACCACCAAGCCATCACGGTTGCGCGCTCCGGAGGACAAGATCCATCCGATGCCGTTCCCGGGTCTAAACATCGACAACTTGCCGTTCTTCGCGGTCATCGCCGGCAACGCCGAAGGCCAGACCATGATCCACGACTGGGTCTACGAAAACCGGGCCATCTACCTGACCGAACTCAACAAACTCGGCGCCCAGGTTCAACTGCTCGATCCGCACCGCATCTACGTCAATGGCCCCACCAAGTGGCGTGGCGCGGAAGTCGGATGCCCCCCGGCACTCCGACCCGCAGCTTGCCTGTTGTTGGCCATGCTGGCGGCCCGCGGCACGTCCGAGTTGCGCAACATCTACGTGATTGAGCGCGGATACGAGGACCTGGCCGAGCGACTCAACACCATCGGCGCCAAGATCGAGTACTTCCAGGACTGACGTGGACGGAGAACGTCGGAATCTGCACGATTCGGACTGACCAGCAGGACATTCTGCTGCATCATCCGGAGTCAGCGTTCGCTCACCCCCGAAAACAATGGGTTTGCCTTCTGCGCCCTGGCGATGATCCGGCAAAATCCGTCGTTGCGATCACCTCTGTTCGTCGTGCAGGGCGAGGACGGCACGGATTTCGTCCATCACCTGCTCCGGGTTGTTCCAAATCTGCTCGGGGGCGAAGCTCAGGAGGTCAAAGCCACGTGCCTGTGCAGCGTTCAGGCGTGCCATATCTTTCCTCCAAGCCTCCCGCGAGCTGTGGAAGGCGTAGCCGTTGACTCCAACGATGAGCCACCGTCCAATGAGAAAGTCCACACGTCCCACGCCGCGGATTTTGACTTGGCGACGGAATGTCAGGCCTTCTGATTCGAACAGCAGACGGGCGCTGATCTCCGGTACGGATTCGGACAGGCCGTCTGCCTTGGCGAGAAGCCTCCTGGCGTTTCCGTAGTAGTTGGCGGAGATCTCGCTTTCGAGCAGGGCCCGCGGGATGCCGAACTGCTGCATGGCAGACTGCGCAATCGAAATGGCATCGACCTCTGGCAAGCAGACCAATGCGTGAATCACAGTGTCCTCGACGGATGCCAAGGGGACGGCATTCTCCCGAGATAGGCGTAGGCCGCCATGCCGGACGAAGCCCCGGCCCCGGCAGTGCCGCGTAGCCAGGTGCACGCGCATGGGCTTGTCCTTGATCCACAGGCCGTAGCGTAAAGCTGCGCTCGCGCAGGTGACATGCCCGTTATTGAGGATCGCCGTGAGGTATTCCTGATCCGCTAACGGGAGGGCCCACACGCCTTTTCGCGGTTGGTGTGCCCCGGCGGAAGCCAACTTGCGGATGGCTGAGGGCGTATAGCCGCTGGCGCGCAGTAGGCCCACGCGCGCGACCCCACCCACCGTGGCAAGGAATTCCAAAGCATCCATGGATCCAGCTATCCATGGAATTGCGGCTGACGCCCCAGGGAATGTGCCGTATGTGGATGAGTTGGCGGACATTCTGCTGGATCACCCGGGGGTGGCTTATCGCTAATGCCCGGAAAATAGAGGCTGTCCCCCGGTCCTGTCGGAGTGATCCAGCAGAATCCCTCGGGCGGCCCGCAAAATCCCGGTCTGTCTCCGCAAGGCTGCCATGGCGCACAATTGATCCGTGCGCACTTTTGGTGTGGAAGAGGAGTTGCTGATCGTCGATCCCGTGACCGGCGAGCCGCTCGCGCTTGCCGACGCGCTCCTCTCGGCCCCCGCCCACGACGGCGCCGCCCACGATGACGCTGCCCACGCCGCCCAGGATGGCACCGAACCCGGACCCACCCTCGAGGAGATCGACGGTCCCGATACCGGCCTAAGCCACGAGCTCAAACTTGAGCAGATCGAAACCCAGACCCGCCCATGCCGCAGCTACGCCGAGCTCCTGCACCAGATCCGCAGGGGGCGCGGCCTCGCCAGTCATGCCGCTCGGCGCCACGGCGCTCGGATCGCCGCGTTGGCCACATCGCCCGTGGATGCCGCGTTGCACACCACTCCGGATCCCCGGTACGCCATCATGCTCGAACGGTTCGGTATCACGGCGCACGAACAGCTCACGTGCGGATTCCACGTGCACACATCGATCGAGTCCCCCGAGGAAGGCGTGATGGTCTTGGACCGCATCCGGGACAAGCTCGCGGTCTTCACGGCGATGAGCGCCAATTCTCCCTACTGGCGTGGCCTGGCCACGGGTTTTGAGAGCTATCGGACGCAGGCGTGGAACCGCTGGCCTTCGTCGGGGCCGTCAGCCATCTTCGGGTCCCTGGCTGCTTACCGGCGGGTTGTCCGGAGGCTCATCGAAACGGGAGTGCTGCTGGACGAGGGGATGGTCTACTTCGACGCCAGGCTGTCCCGGCACGTTCCCACGGTGGAGGTCCGGGTGGCCGATGTCTGCCTCCGGGCCGAGGATGCGGCGCTCATCGCGGTGCTCGTCAGGGCACTGGTTGAGACTTCTGTTCGTGAATACCATGCCGGAATAGAGCCCGCTGCCGTGCCCACTGCGCTTTTGCGGATGGCGTCCTGGCAAGCAAGCAACTTCGGACTGCGTACCGAACTGCTGGACTTCGGAACCTTTCGCCCGGAACCCGCCGCCGACGTCGTCTGGTCGTTGGTGGAATACTTGGAACCCGTGCTCGCCGAACAGGGTGAATTCGACTTGGTCCAAACCGGCGTGGCAGCCATCTTGAGCCGTGGCAACGGCGCTATCGAACAGCGTGGTGTTGCCGGGCGCTGGAGCGAGAGCAACGGGAGCGCGCCCGACGCCGCCGGGCTGGCCGCCGTCGTCGAGCACGCCGTCCAGATCACGATGCGCTCAGAGAGGGACGAGAGCGACACCAAGCCCCAACCCGTCCTCACCTGGGTGCGCCAGGACTGGCGCGAAGCGCCCGGCTAGACCTGCTTGAGGGCCCGCTCGAGGTCCCCGATGAGATCGTCCACATCCTCCAGCCCCACCGAAAGCCGCACGACGCCGTCGCTCAGGCCAATTGCCGCGCGGCCTTCCGGACCCATGGCACGGTGCGTGGTGGTGGCGGGATGGGTGATGAGGGACTTGGAGTCGCCGAGGTTGTTCGAGATGTCGATGACGGCGAGCCCGTCCAGCAGCGCGAAAGCGGCCTCCTTCGCCGATCGCCCCGCGGAGGGGAGCAGCTCGAAGGTGAGCACAGTTCCGCCGGCCTTCATTTGCTTTGCGGCGAGCTCGAACTGCGGGTGCGACTTCAGCAGCGGGTACTTGACCCAGCTGATGGCCGGCTGTTCCTCGAGCCACTCGGCGATCCGCATCGCAGACGCCGAGGAGTGGTTGACACGCAGCGCCATCGTCTCCAGGCCCTTGGTCAGGACCCAGGCGTTGAACGCGGAAAGCGACGGACCGGTGTGCCGCATGAGCTGCTTGACGGGACCGTCGATGAACTCCTTGGTGCCCAGGATCGCTCCGCCGAGGACCCGGCCCTGGCCGTCGATGTGCTTGGTGCCCGAGTAGACAATCACGTCTGCTCCGAGATCGCCGCAGCGCTGCAGGAGGGGAGTGGCGAAGACGTTGTCGACGACCACCGTGGCGCCGGCCGCGTGGGCCAGCTCGCTCACCGCGGCGATGTCCACGATTTCCTGCATGGGGTTCGACGGCGACTCGAAGAACACTGCCGTTGTCGGCTCGGACAGAGCGGCACGCCACTGGTCCAAGTCAGGCCCGTCGACGAAGACGGTCTCGACGCCCCAGCGCGGCAGGATCTCATTGAGGATGACGAAACAGGAGCCGAAGAGCGAGCGGGCGGCAACTACTCGGTCACCGGCAGCAAGCAACGCACCGAGGGCGGTGAAGACAGCGGACATGCCCGACGCCGTCGCGAAGCACGCTTCGGTGCCTTCGAGCAGGCGGAGGCGCTCCTGGAAGGTAGCTACGGAGGGGTTGCCGTAACGGGAGTAGACGAAGCGTTCGTCCTCGCCCGTAAATGCTCGCTCGGCGGCTGCGGCGGACTCGTAGACGAAGCCGGAGTTCAGGAAGACGGCCTCGGACGTTTCCTGGAAGTTGGTACGGTCAAGACCGCCGCGGACGGCCTGGGTGTCAGGGCTCCAGCTGGCGGCGTCAGGGTTGAAAGTCACTTAGATGTTCCCCAGGTTCGTCGGAAGTCCACGGTTTTTCCAGCCGTTCACGGTTCGCTCGCCGTAGCGGTCCGGCTCGCCCTCAAAGCCCTCGAGGACGTTGTAGGAGGTGTAGCCGGCCTGGGTGGCGGCAATCGCGGCGGCGATGGAGCGCTGTCCGGAGCGGCAGAGGAAAACCAGTTCGGTGCCGTCCGCCTCCGGGGCCTGCTGCGTCAACTCTTCGATGAAACGGGTGTTGGGGATGCCTCCGGCCAGGTTCCACTGGATAAACAGGGGATCGTTCTCGGTGGCTTTGGTGTCCGGGATGCCGATGTGTGCCCACTCGCCTTCGGTGCGGACGTCCACCAGGATGGCGCCCTGCTCAAGCTTGGCCCAGGCGTCGTGCGGGCTGAGGTCGCCTGCGTAGCTCATGCGTGGCCCTCGCCGTCGAACTCTTCATCAAGCTGATCCACCGCATTGGCAACGGCGGCATCCGCGCTCGCGATTGCCGCGGGCAGGACGATGGCCTGTGCCACGATTACGTCCGTGCCGTTGAAGGTCGCGGCCGGGCTGCCGTGCAACACGTATCCCTCCGCGAGAGCGGTGGAGATCCGCTCGCAGAATTCCTTGGTGTCAGGGCCCGTGATGAGACGGTACGAGAGTTTTTCTTCGGTGGGTTCAGGCATTGGTGCTCCTCAGTCACGCTTGCAGTTCGAAAGTGTCGATACGCCGAGTAGTCACCTGAGGCACCCCGCCGGAGAGAGGGTTGCCGACCAGCAAGTCAGGGCTTCACGCTGGTGCTCATTACTCAAGAAGAAAAATAACATCCACGACGGCGGCCTGCATCACCGGCCGTCGTCATGTTCCGTAACCGGACGGCAGCCAGGCTGGCGAGGGCTGGGGTGCCAGCGTCCTAGGACTCGGTTTCATTGGGCAGCGGTTCCAGGCTCGCCTGGATCCGGGGTGGAATGGCGTCGAACCGCGACGCTACTGCCGTAGGGGAGTGATGAAAAGTGGAACCTTGATGCTTCCGGATTTCCAGCAGTTCGTGGACGGATATCCCGGTGGCCGTGGCGAGTGCATGCAGCGAGAGGCTGTTGTGATGAGCCAAGGCAAAAACCACACCCGACAGGGCTTCGAAACCTTCTGTCTCGTAGATTTCTTTCACCAAGTTGGACATGCCATTTGCATCATCGATTGATCCCGCTGACGCACCAGTCGCCATGGCCGTCAGGGACCATGCAGCAGAGTCGGGGCTGATGTAGATGCTCATGTCGATACCCTACGGACTCAGGCCCGCTTGGGGAATGGGCGATACGTTTATCTTTATGGCAGCACTCACCGACCTTGACCGCCAGCTCCTCTCCGCTCTCCGGGAGGACGGCAGGGCCTCCGTGGCGAGCCTTGCGCGCAAGCTGGGCGTTGCTCGGGCCACCGTGAATAGCCGGCTTGAGCGTCTTGTCTCCTCGGGGACCATCGTTGGCTTCACCGCGAGGGTGCGCGACGAGGTGGATCCACTTGCGATCCGGGCCATTGCGCTCATTGCCGTGGAGGGAAGGTCGGCGGACAAGGTCATTCGCCAACTCCGCGGACTTTCCGAGATTTGGGCGCTACACACCACGAACGGCGGTTGGGATCTCGTGGCCGAGTTGCGCACGGAAAGCCTCAGCGACTTTGACCAGGTGTTGGGCAGGATCCGCGGGATCGAGGGGATCGTCAATAGCGAGACGAGCCTGCTGCTCAGTTCCGTCCTGCGATAGTCGCTTTTATGACGGGCGCCTGCCGTTGATCATTGTGTGCATAAGCAGTCATCATTTTGTGCATGTTTTCAATGAAAAGTACATACTTTGGCAATTGTGGATGCATATCGCCGCTCCGTAGCCTCGTAGCAACAGTGCTTATGAGGGAAAGGAGCGCATATGACGCGCTTTGTCGATGTCCGCAATATGGTTCGTTGGACGGCCGGACGGGGCCCGGAGACCATCATCTCGGAGATGATGCAGTACCTGGAAGACGACTTCCAGCGGTGGGAATCTTTTGACAAGACTCCGCGAGTGGCAAGCCACACGCCATTTGGCGTCATCGAGCTGATGCCCACCAGCGACCAGGAAACCTACGGCTTCAAGTATGTAAACGGACACCCCTCGAATCCCGCGCGCGGCTTCCAGACCGTGACAGCTTTCGGTGTCCTGTCCGACGTCCACAACGGCTACCCGACGTTCCTTGCGGAGATGACAGTGCTGACAGCGTTGCGGACGGCGGCCACGTCCGGCATGGTAGCTAAGAAGCTCGCGCGCCCCGATGCCCGGATCATGGCGATGATCGGAACCGGAACCCAATCGGAGTTTCAGGCGCTGGCCTTCCGGGCGGCCCTGGGTATAAACAGTGTGAGGATCTGGGACACGGACCCGGCAGCGATGGAGAAGTTCGTCCGGAACATGGCTCCCCTCGGCTTCGAGATCACCATCGCAGGCTCAGCGGCCCATGCAGTGGAGGGAGCCGACGTCGTCACCACGTGCACGGCGGACAAGGCCAACGCCACCATCCTGACGGCAGACCAGGTTTCGCCCGGAGTCCACATCAACGCGATCGGAGGCGACTGCCCAGGGAAGACTGAACTCGACGCTGCCATCCTCGGCCTCGGTGACGTCTTTGTGGAGTACGATCCCCAGACGCGGATTGAAGGCGAGATCCAGCAAATGTCCGCCGATTTTCCCGTCACCGAATTCTGGCAGGTCCTGGCCGGGCACGCTCCGGGCCGGACCTCCAGGGACCAAATCACGATATTCGATTCCGTGGGCTTCGCGATCGAGGACTTTTCCGCCTTGCGTTATCTCCGCGATGCCGTCGAGGGTTCGGAGTTCTTCGAGGAGATTGACCTCGTCGCTAATCCCGATGACCCCAAGGACCTCTTCGGCCTGGTGCGGGAACTGTCGCCGATCGGCTCCTGAGATGCCCAACTGGTCCCCACCGCCACCCTCGCCTCGCAAGTCCCCGTCGGCTCCCAGCCTTCGCGAGCTCAGGCAGGGACCCTCGCCGGCGGGGCCCCACGGCCAGGGAACCCGGGCGGCGTGGGCCCACGCATTTGTTGTCGTTTTGGAGCCTCTAAACGACAACTACTGCTAGTCAGTTGGGTGGGAGAAGCCTGGTGCGCCGGCCCCAGAACCGGCGCACCAGACGTTTTATCCGGGCATCCCGCCTGCCCAGCCCATCCCGCCGGCCCCGGCTACACCACCGCCAGGCGCAGGATCAGCTCGGCATGCCCGGGGAACCTCATGACGAGCGACTCGATGTCCCGTGCCGTTGGTTTCGCGGAGTCCGATCTCTCGTATCCCGGTGCGAGGCTGCAGCTCACCAAGGCGAACCCCGGCCCGGCCAACTCGGCACCGAACCAGGTGGAATTCGGGGCAACTCCTTGCAACATCTCGCCTGCTTCCGGATCCGGCCCCAACAAGGCTTCGGTATAGCCAAAGTCCTGAAGTCCGAGCTCCCGGGAGAAGACGTGCAGCCTGATCGGTGTCCCCACGTGGAAGAACCACAATTCGTCCTGCTTGAGGGCGTGCAACTGGAGGACCTCACCCGCCTCCAGCAGGTACCAGTTGGAACTGTAGAGCGGATGGTCGACGCCGAAACGCGGAGGCAGCGCCGATCCGGCGATGTCCTCGTTGCTCACGAGCGCGGGCGCGAACCAGCCGCCCACGCTAGCAGGGGACATGTCCAACCGTTTGATCCAGTCCTCTGCGAATCCACTCATGTGACCGGGTCCTTCAGCGAGAAGCAGACGGTGATGCCGATGATGTCCTTGCTGCCCGGGGCCCGCAGCAACCCCTTTTGGGTCACGATGTCCACATTCACCATGCCGCCGTCCTTGCTGGGGACGGCGATGGTCTCGTGGAAGTTGAGCAACGGCTTTCCGCTCGCCATTACTTCCTTGTCGTGCGCGACGTGTTCCGCGCGCGAGTCCTGGTGCCCGATCAGCTCCGACTTATCCATGCCCACCAGGTCCGCGAAGTTCTGGTTGACCCACAGGAAGACCGAATTCGCGTCCTTCACCACCCAGTACACGCCGTCCTGCCGGTCCAGCACATCGGCGACACTCATAGGCGGAACCGTGGGAAGGAGCGCCGGGTCCAGCGCCGGGGCGACAGTCATGGCGCTGCCGCCGCTCCGCCGTCGGCCTCGAGTCTTTCGGCGAGGTCTTGCGCCAAGGCGACCATTGTCATGGTCGGGTTCCACGAACCGCCGGTGGGCCAGAGGCTGCCGCCCGTGACAAAGACGTTCTGCACGCCGTTGAGTCGGTAGTCGATTCCGACGACGGCGTCCTCCTCTTCGCCGATCGGCAGGCTCGAGCTTTCGTGGACCAATCCCGGAACGCGGCGCTCCGGGATGGCGGGACGCTCGGCACCCCAGGTTCCGTCGTCGGGATCTCCGCGCCAGTATTCGACCCGCTCCGCGCCGGCCGGGGAGAGGACCCGCTCCAGCATCTGGAAGGTTCCCTCGTCCATGGTGTCCCAGGTGTCGTCGTCGGTGGCGTTGGCCAACACCTGCAAGGTGACGTTGCAGGTGGGGTCCGCTCCGCCGGAAAGCCGCAAGTGGTTCTCCGGGTTGCTTTCGTCCAGTTCGCCGAGGACGGCGCAGACGAACACCAGGTAGTCCTCCGAGGACCGCAGCTGCGCGAGCGAAGCCGTGGCGACGACGTCGGGGGCGTAGCGTTCGGACTTCTGGGCGTTCTTGTCCGGGCAACGGTCCGAGAGGACCGAAAGCTGGACGTGGTACTGCATGCCGGCCGGGCTCTTGCCCGCCAAATAGATGGCCGCCAGTTCCAGCTCGCCGAGTTGTCCGCTGAAATCAAAATCCTCGCGGGGAACCCTGGCCACCACCGAGGTGATGAAGTGGGCGCTGAAATGCCCGCCGGCCCCCTGCACCTGCGGGAAGGAATTGAGGACCAGCGTTGCCGGTGGAAGCGTGCCCATGGCCAGGACCAGGTTGGCGTTGCCGACGTTCACTACGCCGCGGTTGGTGTTCAACGCGGTGGCCCGTCCGTCCTGCTGGAGCACGCTCAACACGGTGCAGTCCGTGACCATGCGAAGAGCCGCGCCCTTGCCTTGGGCCTCGAGGGCTGCTTGCTTGTCCGTCAGTTCAAGGAGGACTGCCGGCGTCGAGAACTTCGCGAAGTCCACGCCCGACGTCGCGCCAGTCGCCGCAGCGAGCGGTGCGGGCATGCTGCGGGTGGCGGAATCGATCTTGTGCAGGCCTGCCTCAAGCCGTTCCTGCAGGGCTTTCTGCATGATTCCGTAGACCGGCCGGGTGTCGTTGATGAGATCGACGACGTCGGCCGACCGGCCGGCGTCGATCTGGTCCGCCGAAACCACGTTCAGGAGGTCTTCCGCGGACGTGAAGTGCGACTTGGCGGCGTCCATCACTGCCCGCGGCCAGCCCCGCATTTCATCTTCCTCGGGGCGGGGGCACCACGCGCTCCACATGATGCTTCGTCCGCCGTAGAAAGGAACCATGCCGTGCTGCCACGAAATCTTGCCCGGCGGCTGGGTGGCGGTGGCAGCTGCCAAGGTCCACGGGAAGGTCTCCGAGAGGCCTCCCAGGGTCTCCTTGTAGGGCAGCGGCAGGTTCTGGAAGTGCTGCGGCAAGAAAAACGGACCCCGTTCAATGATCAGGATCCGTGCGTGCGGATTGACTGTCAGTGTCCGCTCGGCGAAAGCGTAGGCGCAGAACCCACTGCCGATGACGATGTGGTCGAATTGTTCCTCTTCGCGGACTTTTTTCCATTCCCCCTCGGAGAGGAAGAAAACGTGATCCATGACTTTCTGGGGCGAGGGATCCTGGGGTCCGGGCGTGGGAAACCCGTGATTGAAATTCTGGGACGAAGAAACTGCACTCATAACGATGCCCTCCATCAACTTTGCTGATTCCACGGCACCGTGAAACCAGGTGCCCACTGGGCCTAGAGGCAGATCACCCTTCCCCAGCAGAGTTCACGGGACTAGTTAACTACTGCCGCCATGGCGGCACAATAGAGTTCGCGAAGCTAAATTGCCCGGCCCGCTACACTCGGATCCATGGTGGGGCATGGGGGAATCTCGGGGCAGCCTCCGGCGCGGTGATCCTGGAGGATTCCGGCACCGTAGGCGGCGCCGTTAGCGGGGTTGGAAAGAGCGCACGGGTGGCGGAGTCGGGCTCGTACACCGTCACCGCAGCCTGCGTTGGCGCCTCAGATGTCCACCTTGTCATCGCCCAGGATCCACGGTCGGCGGCTGAAATCCGCCGGCAAGCCGCGGCTATTGAAGGTCTTCCGGTTCCGGTGGGGGCCCAAGTGGCCCGGGTGTCCGATGCGGCGGGGGCGGGCCGGGATGCGGAGGCCGGGGTACATGTTTGTGCAGGTGCGGCGGATGCGGGGCTGGGTGTGGCGGGCCACCGTGCGGCGGATGCGGGCCACCGTGCGGGGCTGGGTGAGGCGGACCGCCGTCGGGCTCGGTCTCCCCAGCCGAGGCTTCGGGCACCGTCCCGGCTCTCTCGGGATCGGTTCCCGTGGCGGCATCGTTGGATTCCTCCGCCGCGAGCCGGTAATAGCTGTAGAGTTCCTGTTCCTGCGTCTCCGTGATCACGCCGCGGTCGCTCTCGATGCGCGGGCCGTTCTTCACTTTGTCCTTGGCAAAGGCCACCCTGATCACTGAATTCTCAATGCTGGCTCCGGAAAGCGGGGCGAAGGACTCGGACATGCCGAACAAGCCGGTCCGCACGGTGACAAACACAGGATCCCCGGAATCACCGCTTGTGAAGACCTGTTCCACTGAACCGATTTTCTCCCCGGCGGCGTCTACCACAATCCCTCCGTTGAGGACGATGTTGTCGATGTCCTGCAGGCTGAGCATGATGCAGATCCTTCTCGTATCGGGGTTCCGGCGGTACCGGCCAAGCTGTTCTACATTCTGTCCTGAATCTTCGCGCCCGGCGACAGGGTCCGTCTCTGCCGAACGCACTCACTGGCCAGCGATTGCCAGCACTGCCACCGCTGCGAACACCGTCAGAGGCGCAACAATCAGGCCGAAGATCGCATAGCCCTTCCACGTAATCAGCACATTCATGCGCATGAGCCGATCGTGCCACAAAAGGGTGGCCAAGGAGGCCCACGGTGTGATGATCGGGCCCGCATTGACTCCGATCAGCAAGGCCGCCATCCGCACAGGCGACCCGGCCAGCGGTTCTGCCAGCAGGTACGCAGGCAAATTGTTGAGGACATTGGAACCGGCGGCGCCCGTCGCGGCAAGCCGAACCAGATCCATAAAGCCCTGGCCTTGTCCGGCCAGCTGACTCAGCAACACGGGAGCCCCCAGATGCCTGGCTGCTTCCATCACCAGAAAGAGGCCGGAAGCGAACAGCAACAAGGACCATGGAATCAGCGACACCTTGAGAACCCGCGGGCGCCGTAACGCGAACACCACACCAAGAACCACTGCACCGGCCAGGGCCGGGATCCAGACCGGGACCCCGGACACCAGCGCGGGTAGCAGCAGCGCCAGCACCACGGCGCTGCACGCGAGCAGGACCCGGTCCGCTGCAGGCCTGGAATCAGCCCCGGCCGGCTGATCCGGCCTGATCCGTCCGACCGGGATCCGTGAATAGCGGTTGCGCAGATCCCGCTGGAAGACGACGGCGATGAACAGCAGGGGTACGACGACGGCGGCAAGCGAAGGGGCCCACATCAGGCCGGCAAACCCGCCCGGAGTAATACCGCCAAGGCTGTGCTGGGCCAGAAGGTTGGTCAGGTTGGAAATGGGCAGCAGCAGGCTTGCCGTGTTGGCCAGCCACACCGTCGTCAGCGCGAAGGGCAGGGCCGGCAGTCCGGCTTGCCGCGTCACGCTGACCACCACGGGGGTCAGCAGCACCGCCGTCGTGTCCAAAGAGAGGAAGACGGTACTCAGCGTCGCGAATGCCGCCAGTAACAGCCACAAAAGAATGCTGTATCCGCGGCCCCAATAGCGGAGCCGGCGGGCAGTCCAAAGGAACACTCCAGCCTCACTGCACAGCTCAGTAACAACCGTCATCGCGACGACAAACAGCAGAATCGGCGCCACCCGATCCACGAGTGCCACTAGATCGGTGAAAGGCAGGGCGCCGGTGGCGATCGCCACGGCTCCGGCCGCAAGGAGGACCGCTCCAATGATCGCCAGACGCATGAACGGAGTCTATTCCCCGGCTAAGCTCGGATCACATCGATACTGAGTGAATCCCTGCTTGACGGAAAACAGAGGTGCAACCGTGACGCTTGCCGAAGACAACCTCAACCAGCCAATTCGCATCCAATTCGAGGCATTCATCGATGAGCACCGGCGCGCGCTCAATGACTGCTTGAACGGGTTGACGGAGGAACAGGTCCGGCGGTCATTGGTGCCGTCCCGGACCACCCTGCTGGGCCTCGTAAAACATGCGACCTTCGTGGAGAAGGTCTGGTTCGACGAAGCCATCACGTGCCGTTCGCGCGCGGAGATCGGCATCCCTGCGACGCCGGATGAATCTTTTATCCTCGACGACGGCGACACCATCGCTTCAATCCAGCAGGCACACCGCGAGGCATGCGAAGCATCGCGCCGGGCGTCATCGTCCTTGGGGCTCGACGACATGCTCAACGGCAACCGACGCGGCCCGCTCCCGCTGCGCTGGGTGTACCTCCACATGCTGCGCGAGCTTGCGCAACACTGCGGTCACGCGGACATCCTGCGGGAACAAATCACCGCACCCAAGTGACTCGCAACAGATGTCGTTTAGGGCGCTCTAAACGACATCTACTGCTAGTTAGACGATATGAAGTGAGGGCGTTCGTTCCCTGCCCGTCCGGACCGGGCCATTGTCGCCGGGCGGCCGCGCAGCGCCGGCCTGGCATGAGGGGTATCCCTGGTGCCGGGGGCGGCGCTGCGGGGCCTGTGGCCCGGCGGAAT
>NZ_JBFTPW010000020.1:0-84865 GCF_056398685.1 Arthrobacter sp. 01T428
CCGGACGTGCTCACGATCGGTTTCGCCCGGCGCGTGCCCACCTACAAGCGCCTGACCCTGATGCTCCGGGACCCGGCCCGGCTCAAGGCCCTGCTGCTGCACCCGAAGCACCCCATCCAGCTGGTCATCGCCGGCAAGTCCCACCCGGCCGACGACGCCGGGAAGAAGATGATCCAGGACCTGGTGAAGTTCACCGACGACCCCGCCGTGCGGCACCGGATCGTGTTCCTGCCCAACTACGACATCGCCATGGCCCGCACCCTGTTCCCGGGCTGCGACGTGTGGCTGAACAACCCGCTCCGGCCCCTGGAAGCCTGCGGGACCTCCGGGATGAAGGCCGCCATCAACGGCTCCCTGAACCTCTCGGTGCTCGACGGCTGGTGGGATGAGATGTACGACGGCGAGAACGGCTGGGCGATCCCGACCGCGAACAACGACGCGTCCCCGACAGAACGCGATGACATCGAAGCGGCCGCGCTCTACGAGCTCCTGGAAACCCAGGTGGCCCCGCGCTTCTACGGCTCCACCGTCTCCGCGGAAGCCGGCGCGGCCGGGCCCTCGCAGTCCGGCCCGGAAGCCGTGCCGACACACTGGGTCTCGATGATCAAGCACACCCTGGCCCACCTCGGCCCCGCCGTCTCGGCCGACCGCATGCTCCAGGACTACGTCAACACCCTCTACCGCCCCGCGGCCGAGTCGGGACGGCGCGCCGTGGCCGGCTCGTTCAAGGAAGCGAAGGAACTCGCGGCCTGGACCACCAAGGTCCGCACCGCCTGGCCACAGCTGATCGTGGAACACGTCGATTCCATCGGCGTCTCCGAGGAGCCCCAGATCGGCGACACCCTCCAGGTCAACGCCTACATCGCCCTCCATACGCTGACACCGGACGATGTGAGCGTCGAGGTGGCCTATGGGCGGGCCGAAGAAAGCGATGAGTTGGAGGACATCACCGTGGCCGAACTGAGCTCGTTCGAGGACCTTGGCAACGGGCGCCATCTGTTCACCGGGTCCATCCTGATCAACCGCTCCGGGTCCTTCGGCTACACCGTCCGGGTCTTCCCGAAACACCCCTCCCTGGCCTCCAAGGCCGAACTGGGGCTGATCGTCAACGCGTAGCGGCTAACCGGGCGGGCCCTGCCCGCCCGGTCGCGCTACTGCTGGAAGATCGCTATGACAGCGAGGTCCCGCCCGGAGTAGAACTCGGCGTCCTGGAGGATTTCGCAGACCAACCCGAAGGACCGGTCCGTTCGGTAGACGGCAGGGACCTGCCAAATCAGGGTGACGGGTGGTTGCTCGTCCTCGGACACACTGTCTGCGAAATCGTGGAGTGAATCGTTGAGCGCATCCAGGTCCACGCCGTCGTACTCGGGGAAATCGAGCACCTGGCCGAACACTTCCAGGACGGCCTCCTTGTTTGCGGCCGGCGGCACCATCACGGTCCGGCGGCCGGCGTCGGACACTTGTTCCTGTAGTTCTTCGAGTGTCCACGTGTCTGCGGAATAGATTTTCATGGTTCCTAGGTGCGGTAGACGTTGATGGTGTTGCCTTGGACGACTTCCCGTTCGCCTGCCGCGACCAGCGCGCCCTGCCTGCGGTCATTGAGCTCGGACGTCGTCAGTCTTAGTTCGAACATCCGGCTGCCGGCACCGGATTCGGCGACCAGTTTGGGCAGGACGACCTTCTGATCGTCTTTGTTCCCGTTGATCACGAGCAAGCCGCGGTAGGCGCCGCCCTCCGAGCTCACCAGGAGTTGCACAACCCGCAGGGAAGGATCGTGCCAACGGGCCGCTGTCATGGGCTGGCCTTCCTCATCAAACCAGTCCAGGCCCGTCCCCTTGTCCGGGAAGCCCGCGTCCTGGGCCTGCATGAACTCCTTGCGGAGCCGGATCACCCGTTTGGTGCTCCGCAGCATGTCGTGCGATTCGGGTGTCTGGGTCCAGTCGATCCACGTCAGGGGGTTGTCCTGGCAATAGGCGTTGTTGTTTCCCTGCTGTGTGCGCCCAAGCTCGTCGCCGGCGGTGATCATGGGCACGCCGATGGAGATCATCAACGTAGTCATGAGGTTCCGTTTCGAAAGGGCACGGGCCGCGAGAATCCTCTCGTTCTCCGTTCGTCCTTCGAATCCGTGGTTGTAGCTGCGGTTGTCGCTGTGGCCATCGCGGTTTTGTTCGCCGTTGGCCTCGTTGTGCTTGCGGTCGTAGGACACCAAGTCGGCAAGCGTGAAACCGTCGTGGGCGGTGATGAAGTT
This sequence comes from Arthrobacter sp. 01T428, assembly GCF_056398685.1. Taxonomy (NCBI): domain Bacteria; kingdom Bacillati; phylum Actinomycetota; class Actinomycetes; order Micrococcales; family Micrococcaceae; genus Arthrobacter; species Arthrobacter sp. 01T428. Next base: position 2,249 of record NZ_JBFTPW010000020.1, read on the forward strand.
GAGGGAGGCGAGCCTTGAGCGCCCAGAGGGTTCAAAGACCCGGGCTGAGCCAGTCAAGGCGTCCGCCAAGACCCCCACGTTTCCCCCGGACATCCCGGCGTCGGCAGCGCCCCGGTCAGAGAGCCAGAAGCGGCGCACTCCGTCGCGGAAGTGATCGTTCCAGTCCACCCATCCCTTGGGGAACCGCCCTGTCTGCCAGCCACCGTAGCCCACATCCCACGGCTCGGAAATGAGCTTGGTCTTGGAGATCACCGGGTCCTCCGCGATGCGCTTCAGGAAAGGATGTTCAGGATCGAACTCGTTGCCTGCATTGCGGCACAGGGTCACGGCAAGGTCGAAACGGAAGCCATCGATGTGGAATTCTTCCGCCCAATAGCGCAGCGATTCAATGGCCAGATCCACTACCCTCGGTTCCGCAAAATTGAGGGTGTTGCCGCAGCCCGTCGTGTCGAGGTAGCGGCCGTGGGCATCGTGGCGGTAATACCGCTGCTCGCCGAGGCCCCTGAAACTGAGGGTGTCGCCGTCGGGGCCGCCTTCCGCCGTGTGGTTGTAGACGACGTCGAGGATCACTTCGATCCCGGCGGCATGCAGGAGCTTCACCATGCCTTTGAATTCATCCTGGACGGCGTGTGGCCCGGCCTGCTGGGCTGCCTGCGTGGCGTAGTCCGAGTGGGGCGCAAAGAAGGCTGCTGTGTTGTAGCCCCAATAATTGGTGAGGCCCAAGTACTGCAGGTGCTGCTCGTCGATGTGGAAGTGGATGGGAAGCAATTGGACAGCCGTGACTCCCAATGAGTGGAAGTGCTCGATCATGGCGGGGTGGGCCATGCCCGCGTAGGTGCCGCGGAGGTGCTCGGGGATATCCGGATGCAGCATGCTTTGGCCGCGGACGTGTGCCTCGTAGACAATAGTCTCCCGCCACGGCGTGCGCAGCGGACGGTCGTCGCCCCAATCGAAAGCCGAGTCCATCCGCACGGAGGTCAGCAGTTCTCCGCGCTGGTGCACCGCCCGACCGTAAGGATCCAGCAAGAGCTGCTCGGCGTCGTCGGCGTCAAAGTCCGGAGCAGGCACAGATAGTGGAAGTGTGTCCTCGTGGACTGCTGCCCGGAAGCCGTACCGGGTGCCGAGCGGAAGCCCGTCCACGATCCCGTGGTGCACGCCGTCCTCGAGTTTGGGCAGCGTGTGGACTTTCCAGGAGTCGCCCGGGGCCTTGTAGGCGATTTCGACTCGAGTGAGTCCGGGGGCCCATACAGCGACGTTGACCCGGTCCGGCGAGGAGGTGTCGCGGTCGGATTTCCCGGGCAGCGGAACACTGAGCCCGAGCGGCGACGGCCGCGAGGCGTCCACTGTAGATGCTGTGTCAAAAATCGGCATAACCATTAGTTGAGAGTTTAGTCTCCAGCGCCAATTCTCCCTTGCCCACGGCCCATATGACAGTGCCGGCATCCTCCGGTCGGACCCAAACCGGCGGCCCCCGGGAGCGCAAACAAGCTGCTCACCTGCTGAAACGTCATCTCCCCCGGCCCGTTGCGCTTTTCGTGAAACCGGTCGGTGGAGCGGATTGTGTCGGTTGCGCCGAAGACGCCCGCGCGCACGAGGATGAGTTCGTATCCTCGGCGCGGTCGTTGCATACTTTGGCTATACACCAATGTGGAGGTAATCGTGCGAATCGCTCTTGCTCAACTCATCAGCGGCCGCGAGCTGGCAGACAACCTCGTCCTGTTGGAAGACTACGCGCGCCGGGCCAAGGAGGGCGGCGCCGAGCTCGTGGTGTTCCCCGAGGCGACTATGCGGGCGTTCGGAAATTCCCTGCTCGACATCGCCGAGCCCCTGGACGGGCCATGGGCCAGCCGGGTGCGGAAGATCGCCCAGGATCTCGGGATCGTGATCGTGGCCGGAATGTTCACCCCTGGAGTGGCCTCCGACGGCAGCAGCAACGGCAAGGTCCGGAACACCCTGATCGCCACCGGGCCCGGAGTGGACACCAGCTATGACAAGATCCACCTTTTCGACGCGTTCGGCTTTGCGGAATCCGACACCGTCGACGCCGGCACCGATCCTGTGACGTTCGACGCCGGTGGCCTCACCTTTGGCCTGGCCACGTGCTACGACATCCGATTCCCGGCGCTCTTCACGGCCAATGCCGAGCGCGGAGCCGATGTGAATATCGTGTCCGCTTCCTGGGGAGCCGGACCGGGGAAGGCGGAGCAGTGGAAGCTGCTCGCGCGGGCCCGGGCTCTCGACACCACGACCTTCGTTCTGGCGTGCGGTCAGGGCGATCCAGTGACCCAGGGCCGTGAACCCAAAGGTGCGGCACCCACCGGAGTGGGGCACTCCGTCGTCGTGTCCCCCTTGGGAAACGTGTTGGAAGAGCTCGACGCCGAACCCGGCCTCTTGTTCGCGGAACTGGACGCCGCCGTCGTCGAGGACGCGCGGGTCAAGCTCCCGGTCCTGGCGAACCGCCGCGATTTCTGAAGGTAACGGCAACCCTCGCTCACATCTGGGGATAAATAGACGGACGCCCGCTCACATCTGGCGGTAAATAGACGGACGCCCGCTCACCTAAGTGAGCGGGCGTCCGTCGGAAACACCACATAAGTGAGCGAGCGTCAGTATTTGGCCGGCGGCTGGGCCGCCACCCAATCGGCTACTTGGCCGCGCGCTGCCTTGAGACTTCGTACAGGGAGATGCCCACTGCCATAGAGGCGTTGAGCGATTCCATGGCGGAGTCGATCGGGATGGAGATGATCTGGTCGCAGTTTTCACGGACCAGGCGGCTGAGGCCCTTGCCCTCGGAACCCACCACAATGCACACGGGATCGGTGGCCAAGGAGAGATCCGGCAGCGAGACATCGCCGTCGCCGTCCAGGCCCAACACGAAGATACCCATCTGCTTGAACTGCTTGAGGGCGTTGTTCAGGTTGGATGCCCGGGCCACGGGAACGCGGACCGCCGCGCCTGCGCTGGTCTTCCAAGCCGAAGCGGTGACACCGACGGAGCGGCGCTCGGGGACAATCACGCCGTGGCCGCTGAAGGCGGAAACGGAGCGGATGATGGCGCCCAGGTTGCGGGGGTCGGTGATGCCGTCGAGCGCAACGAAGAGGGGCGCGTTGGGGATGTACCCCTTCTTCCATTTGGCGACCGTCTCTTCGGCGAGGTCGTAGGCGTCCTGGTATTCGTACGGCGGGATCTGCAGCACGAGGCCCTGGTGGACAGCGTCTTCGGTCATGCGGTCAAGCTCGGGCTTACCGGTTTCCAGCAGCGGGATGCCGCGTTCGGCAGCGAGTTTGAGGGATTCCTTGACGCGGTCGTCCATCTCGATCCGGATGGCAACGTGCAGTGCCTTCGCGGGGATTCCGGCGCGCAGTGCCTCCACCACGGAGTTGCGTCCGGTGACCACTTCCTCGGTAGCGCGGCCCTTGGGGCCCGAGCGGGCGCCCGGGTTGGAGCGGCTGGCGCCTCCGGCCGCACGCTTGGCCGCGGAGCGTTCAGCAAGCTGCTTGCTCTTGTACGCCTTGTGGTACTCGCGGTCCTCAGCCTTGGGGGTCGGACCCCGGCCTTCGAGGGCCTTTCGACCGTGGCCACCGGTTCCGGTGGTGGGGCCCTTCTTGCTCTTGACAGCCCGGCGACCGTTGTTGGCCATGAATTCCACCCTTGATTGTGTTGAGTACGTCTGCAATCAAGTCTACTGAATCAACTTAAATCGGGACGACGGCCCTTTCTCAGTCCCGTTTGAGGCTCCAGCTGGCGCCGTCGGCGCCATCCTCGACGGCGATACCGGCTGCCGCGAGAGTGTCCCGGATCGCGTCGGAAGCCGCCCAATCCTTGTTGGCCCGCGCGTCGGCCCGCGCCTGCAACTGGGCTTCCACAAGGACCTCAAGGGCCTGGGCGGTCTCGGAATTCTCCTGGACCTCGCCGCGTACATCGTTCAGTCCGAGCACAGTGGTCATGGCCATCACGGCCTGGAGCGCCTGCCGGGCTCCCGCGTCGTCCCCGGACGCCAGCGCCGTGTTTCCGGCACGGACAGTCTCGTGCAGGGCGCCAAGGGCCTGCGGGACGTTGAGATCGTCATCCATGGCAGCAGCGAAGGCATCCGGCACGGGACTCGACTCAGGGTGGGCGGCGAACTCGCCACCGAACTTCTTGGAGGCTTTCGCAATAAAACCGTAGATACGCTCCACGGCAGCTGCAGCCTCCTGAAGCGAGGTGGGCCGGTAGTCCAGGATGGAGCGGTACTGCGCCTGGCCGAGGTAGTACCGGACAACGCGCGGACTCGCGAGTTCGAGCATCTCCTCGGGGCTCACGGTGTTGCCCACCGACTTGGACATCTTTTCGCCCTCATACGTGACCATGCCGTTGTGCAGCCAGAAGTTGGCGAACTCGTCGCCCGCAGCCTGCGATTGTGCCATCTCGTTCTCGTGGTGCGGGAAGCGGAGGTCCAATCCGCCGCCGTGGATGTCGAACTGCTGGCCCAAGTACTTCGTAGCCATGGCGGAGCATTCAAGATGCCAACCCGGCCGGCCGGTTCCCCACGGCGAAACCCAGCTCGCCGTCGTCGGCTCCCCGTCCTTGTAACCCTTCCACAGCGCGAAGTCCCGCGGGTCGCGCTTCCTGTTGCTGAATTGCGGCTCGACGTCGGCGGCGCCCTGCATATCGTCGATGTTCTGGCGGGTCAGCGAGCCGTACTTGCTCCAGGAGCGGACGTCGAAGTAGACGTCGCCGGAGTCGTCCAGCGCAGGGTAGGCGTGGCCGCGGTCGATGAGCCTTTGAATGAGGGCGTGCATCTCCGGGATATGGCCGGTGGCGCGCGGTTCGTACGTGGGGCGGGAAACGCCCAGGACGTCGTAGGCCTGCTCGAATTCCTGCTCGTAGCGGTAGGCCAGAGCCCACCATTCTTCCTCGGCCTTGGCCGTTGGTTCCTCGGCCCAGTCCGGCCCGAATGACTGCGCCGACTTGGCGAGGATCTTGTCGTCGATGTCTGTGACGTTGCGGACAACGGTGACACGCAGGCCGCGATATTCAAGCCAGCGGGTCAACTGGTCAAAGGCGATCGCGGAACGGACATGTCCCACGTGCGGCATCCCCTGCACCGTGGCACCGCAGTAGTAGACGCTGGCCTTGCCGGCTTCAAGGGGAACGAAGTCGCGGACTTCGGCGGATGCGGTGTCGTAAAAGCGCAGGGTCACCGCTCCAGATTAGCGGATGCGGACCATCAGGCTTCGTTGGGCGCCATCCGTCCCTGTTTAGGCGCGATTTAGGCGCTATCGCCTTTGTGCGCTCCCGGCACGGCGTACACGAGTGCCGTGGCGACGGCGGAAATGCCCTCGCCACGCCCCGTGAAACCCAAGCCATCGCTGGTGGTTGCCGTGACGCTGACGGAAGCTCCAGCGGCGGCGCTGAGGACACGCTGCGATTCTTCACGCCGCGGCCCGAACTTTGGCCTGTTGGCAACGAACTGCACTGCCACGTTCCCGATTTCGAAACCGGCGGCACGGACGATCCTGGCAGCCTCTCCCAAGAGTTTCACCCCGGACGCACCCGCGAGTTCGGGACGGTCCGTGCCGAAATGCGTGCCCAGATCACCGATGCCGCACGCCGAGAAGAGCGCGTCCGCAGCCGCATGGGCGACGCAATCGCCGTCGGAATGCCCCGAAAGTCCGCGCTCCCCCTCCCAAAACAGCCCGCCGAGCCATAGCGGCTGCGGATCGTTGTCAGGTGCGTAGGCGTGCACGTCTACCCCGATGCCGGTGCGCGGCAGGATCATCGTTACGTTCTGCGAGCCTTCCATCAGCCTTCCACCCAGCGGACTCCGAGCGGCCCTTCCAGCAGGCCTTCGGCAATGATGAGGTCCAGCGGCGTGGTGATCTTCAACGACTGGCTGGCGCCCCGGACCGCGTGCACGGGCACGCCCAGGAGCTCGACGAGCATGGCGTCGTCCGTGACTGCCGCCGACTGCTCGTCGTCGAACGTCGCGGCTGCCGCGTGGGCGCGCAGCAAAGTTTCATAGTCGAATCCCTGCGGAGTCTGCACGGCGCGCAGTTGTTCTCGCGGGGCGGTGCCCGTGACGATCTCCGGCGCGATTCCGGCGTCGTCCCCGTCCGTTTCCGCAACCATCTTGACGGTGTCCACCACCGGAATAGCGGGGATGACCGCTTTGGCGCCCGACGAGAGCGCAACGGCTACGCGGTGGAAGACCCGGTCGGGAGTCAAGGCACGCGCGGCGTCGTGAACCAGCACAGCGCGGGTTCCCTCAAGGACCGCCCCAAGTGCCGCCCGGACCGAAGCGGCCCGGGTGGATCCGCCGTCGACCACGGTGATCAGCGGCCCGTCAGCGCCCAGCTCTTGGCGGAATTGTTCACAAAGCTCGCGCATTTCCAGATCGCCTGCGGGGACTGCCACGCAGATCTGGCGGGCAACATCGGCGGTCGCGACGCCGCGAAGGGCATGGGTCAGGATCGTTTCGCCGCCCAGCGGCACTTTCGCCTTGGGCATGCCGTAGCCAAGCCGCTCACCGGAGCCTGCCGCAACGACGACGACGGCGGTGGCCTCGCGCTGGGATGGTGTAGTCATGCGCCCAAGCCTACGTGGTGCCCACCGGCCCAACTAGCTAGCACTAGGTGTCGTTTTGGTCGCCCAGAACGACACCTACTGCGAGTTGGTTGGGCTGCGGCGCTGGGAGCTCAGCTTTCGGGCAAAAGGAAACCCCGGCAGCAGGTTGCTACCGGGGTTCAAATCTTTGAATCTCTGTTAGGAAGCCAGAACTTCGTCGAGAACGCTTGCGGCCTTCTCTTCGTCGGTCTTCTCAGCCAATGCCAGTTCTGAAATCAGAATCTGACGAGCCTTGGCCAGCATTCGCTTCTCACCTGCGGAGAGGCCGCGATCGTGATCACGGCGCCAAAGATCGCGGACGACCTCTGCAACCTTGATGACGTCGCCGGAAGCAAGCTTCTCCAGGTTTGCCTTGTAGCGACGGGACCAGTTGGTGGGCTCTTCAGTGAACTCGGCGCGGAGAACGTCAAATACGTGCTCCAAGCCTTCCTTGCCCACTACGTCGCGGACCCCAACAAGGTCTACGTTTTCTGCTGGAACTTCAATGGTCAGATCACCCTGAGCCACCTTGAGCTTGAGATACATTTTCTCTTCGCCCTTGATAGTGCGCATCTTGATTTCTTCAATTTTTGCTGCACCGTGGTGAGGGTAAACTACTGTCTCGCCGACCTCAAAAACCATGTGGACTTTCCCCTTTCCCGCAGACCAGTTTATCACGCTTAAGGCATACGATTGGCACGGAAAGGGGTCCTGAGCCCAGTAAATACGCGGAAAATGGCCTTTTCGACCCCCCGGCACCCTCTTGACGGGAGGGCATAAAAGTGCATTGGACGCAGCGTTCCGGATGACCCTACTCCTTCTGGAGGGCCGCCACAATGGTGATCGGAATCCTTGTTCCTGCTAGTTTGCCGATAGGCTATGGCTGAAAAGTGTTCCAATGACTCTTAGAGGAGTACGTGTCGTGCGCATTACTGCGATGAACCGTGTCCAGCGCGGCAAGCTGGCGATGGCGGCGGCCGCCATCAGCATCGGTTTCTTGTCCGTGACCGGCTGTGGCTATATCAACCCCCAGCAGACCAACGAGCAGTACTCTCCGTCTGACGGCGTCAGGGATGACCTCGGTTCGCTTCAGCTGCGCAACATGCTCATCGTCTCCACGGACGCCAACAAGCCGGGACGCGTCATTGGTGCCGTGTTCAACACCTCCTCGAGCGATGCAACCCTGACCATCAGTGGCGCAGGCGGCTCACAGGCGACAATTCCGGTCAAGGCCAAGTCCCAGACCTACCTCAACGAGAACACCGACCCCGCGATTCTGAGCACAAGCGGCGGAGCCCCGGGTTCCATGGTTTCCGTGACCATCAAGACCGGCTCCGATTCCCGCACCGTGCAGTTCCCGGTCCTGGATGCTTCGTTGAAGGAATACTCGAAGTACCTCCCCACGGTTTCCGCTTCTCCGAGCCCCTCGGTCAGCGGTTCCGCCAACCCGAGCAGCAGTGCGACCTCGGGCACCAGCGCGACGCCGAGCGCAAGCGCAACCGGCCACTAGGCCGCCAGCGGCCGCTAGGGTCGGCAACAAGCTGGATCCACGAAGACAAAAAGGAAGGGCTCCCACGAGGGGGAGCCCTTCCTTTTTGCTGTAGGTTCCTACGGCTCGAACTTGTAGCCCAGGCCCCGAACCGTCACCAGGTAGCGGGGAACAGAGGGGTCCGGCTCGATCTTGCTGCGCAAGCGCTTCACGTGGACATCCAGGGTCTTGGTATCGCCCACGTAGTCCGAGCCCCAGACGCGGTCGATCAGCTGCCCGCGGGTGAGCACCCGGCCTGAATTGCGAAGGAGCATCTCAAGGAGTTCGAATTCCTTCAGCGGAAGCGACACCTGTTCGCCGTTGACGCTCACTACGTGCCGCTCAATGTCCATCCGCACCGGGCCGGCCTGGACGGTGGACGTGATGAGTTCCTCCGGTTCGCCTTGGCGGCGCAGCACGGCACGCACGCGCGCCACGAGTTCCCTCGAGGAGTACGGCTTGGTGACGTAGTCGTCCGCGCCGAGCTCCAGGCCAACCACCTTGTCGATTTCCGAGTCCTTGGCCGTCAGCATGATGACCGGGACGCTGGAACGCTGGCGCAGTTGCCTGCAGACCTCAGTGCCAGGGGTCCCCGGAAGCTGCAAGTCCAGCAGCACCAGGTCGGCCCCGTTCCGGTCGAACTCCACCAAGGCGTCACTGCCGTTGTCCACAACCTGGACATCGAAGCCTTCCTTGCCCAATAGGTAGGACAGAGGGTCGCTGAAGGACTCCTCGTCCTCCACGATCAGAATCCTGCTCAAGCGCCAGCTCCTTGCTCTAGGGCGCGTACTGCGCCCGTCGTTTGAATCACGCTTCGGGGCTTCGCCCCGGCGTCGTCGTCCTCCTGGCCTTCCATTTCCGGAAGGCGGATGGTGAAAGTAGAACCTTGGCCTGGCTGGGACCAGACGGTGACCTCGCCGCCGTGGTTGGACACCACATGCTTGACGATGCTCAGTCCCAGGCCTGTTCCCCCGGTCTGCCGGGACCTCGCCGCATCCACACGGTAGAAGCGTTCGAAGATGCGTTCCTGGTCCTCCGGGCTGAGACCCTCGCCCTGGTCCGTGACGGAAATGGCCACCACGCCTTCTTTGGCGCGGACCCCCACTCCCACGCGGGTGTTCTCCGGCGAATAACGGATGGCGTTGTCGATCAGGTTCCGCAAGGCGGTCACCAACAGGTCCTGGTCGCCGAAAACCATCGTTTCCGTGCGGCCCCCGACGACGATCTTGATGTTCTTGAGCTCGGCCGGGAGCTGCGAGCGGTCCACGGCCTCGGAAATCACCGTATTGATGTCCACGGCGTGCCCTTGCTGTGCCACATTGGCACCTTGAAGCCGGGACAGCTCAATGATGTCCTGAACCAGCGCGGCCAGCCGTGTCGATTCCTTGTGCATGCGCTTCGCGAAGCGGCGCACGGCTTCTTCGTCGTCCGGGCTTGCCTCGAGCGCTTCCGCAAGCAGGGAGATGGCGCCCACCGGCGTCTTGAGTTCATGCGAGACGTTCGCCACGAAGTCGTTGCGGATCTCTTCGGTACGGGTGATTTCGGTACGGTCATCGGCCAGCAGGACGATATATTCCCATCCGAGCATGGCTGCCCTCACCTGGACCACAATGGTTCCCTTGCCCAATGGACCGCGGGGCAACTCGTAAGTCTCCTCGAGGATCACGCCGTCGCGCCGCACCTTTGCGGTCATGTCCAGCAACTGCTTGTGCACCACTGTGTGGCCCCGCACGAGGCCGTACGCATAGGCCGCGGGACTGGCCCGGACCACGCCGTCGATCGCGTCCACGACGACGAAAGCGCGCCCGACGACCGACAGCACCTCCGCTGCTCCCTCCGGAAGAAGCGGCTCGGTGACGTCCAGGTCCACGATCTTCCGCTGCCGTTCACTGAGCCTGAACGCGAGCACGCCAAAGACGCCGCACGACAGGCCGACTAGACCTGCGATGACACCGATGAGCACTGGATCCACGGATCTAGCTTATGCGCTCAAAACACTGCAAAATATGGAACGGTCACCAAACCGCCCCGATTCAGCTAACGTTCACCTAAAGGTGCGCAATCGTTCATTGACCACTGCCACTCTTACTAGTTGGACCGTAGTTAGCTGTGATGATTTCCGCGCCGTCAGAGGGGTGCGGAGGAGATTTCCAAGGAGAGGACGCCACCGTGCGCAAGGTTTTTCAGGAGGAGCTCATCCAGGTCGGTGAGGACCTCATCGAGATCTCAAAGCTGGTCACTGAGGCGATCCAGAACGCGACCACCGCCTTCGAAGGCGCCGACGTCGATCTTGCCCAGGATGTCATTGCCGCCGACGCGCGGATTGACTTCCTGCAGAACGGCCTCGACGAGCGCGCCATCGACATCCTGGCCCTCCAGGGCCCTGTGGCAAGCGATCTCCGGATGATCGTCGGCTCCCTGCGGATGAGCGCATCCCTGGAGCGCATGGGTGACCTCGCCCGGCACGTGGCCCAGCTGGCCCGTTTGCGCTACCCGGCCACGGTCATCCCCGAGCAGCTGACGGCGACATTCAAGGACATGGCGCGCCTCGACCTCGAAATCATCCAGAAGGTGACGCTGCTCCTGGAGTCCCGCGACCTCGAAGTTGCCCGCGACATCCTCAAGCTCAACATCCGCGTGGACGATCTGCACTTGAGCGTCTTCAGGGCAATCGCTGATCCTGCCTGGGCCGAGACTGCAGCCACCACGGTGGATGTGGCCCTCGCCAGCCGCTACTTCGAGCGTTTCGCCGACCACGGCGTCTCCGTTGCCCGCAAGGTGACCTACCTGGTCACCGGTGAATGGCAGCCTGAAGGCTTCTAGCCAGTCTTAGCAAACAACGACGGCGGCCGGCCCACCTCGCAAGGTCCGCCGGGGTTGATCGGCTGGAAGTTCTCGTCCAGGTCGTAGACCAGCGGGATGCCGGTGGGGATGTTGAGGCCCGCGATGTCTTCGTCGCTGATGCCGTCGAGGTGTTTGACGAGAGCGCGCAGGGAATTTCCGTGAGCCGTGACCAGGACGGTCTTGCCCGACTTGAGGTCTTCCTTGATGTCGGATTCCCAGTACGGCAGGAGACGCACGAGGACGTCCTTGAGGCATTCGGTGCGCGGGAGGGCATCGCCGAGGTCCGCGTAACGGGGATCGTGTGCCTGGGAGAACTCGCTGTCGTCGGAGAGCGGGGGCGGCGGGGTGTCGTAGCTGCGGCGCCATTCCATGAACTGCTCTTCACCGAACTCAGCGAGGGTCTGGGCCTTGTCCTTGCCCTGCAAGGCGCCGTAGTGGCGCTCGTTGAGGCGCCAGTCACGCTTGACCGGGATCCAGCCGCGATCGGCCTTGTCCAAGGCGATGTTCGCGGTGTTGATGGCCCGCTTGAGCAGGGACGTGTACAGGATGTCCGGGAGAATGTTGTTCTCGACCAGAAGCTCTCCGCCGCGGGCTGCTTCCTCGCGGCCTTGGTCGTTCAGGTCGACGTCCACCCAGCCGGTGAACAGGTTCTTGGCGTTCCAGTCGCTGTGGCCGTGGCGCAGCAGAATCAGCTTGTAAGTCATGGTTTTCATCCTAAGCGATCAAGCCCTGCCGTTGCCGGGCGTTACGCCCTCCACGACGCGGGGTCACTTAGCGCCGGTGTTTGACCGCCGGATGGGCCGTAAGTGACCCCGCGTTGGAGGATAAAGTGGGACGGTGGTGCGAAAAGCGGAGCGGGTGCAGGGAAGGCGCGGCAAACCCGTCGGAAACATCACCAGGGGCACCACCAATCCCAACCGCATGCGCCGTTTGGACCGCTGGTTGGCGGGCCCGCAGGGATGGCGGCTACGCTCCGCCGTCGACCCCTTGGTAGTGGACCTTGGCTACGGCGCTTCCCCGGCCACCGCCGTCGAACTCTTCGAAAGGCTGCAGGCCGTCCGCCCGGACGTCCGCGTGTGCGGGATCGAGATCGAACCCGAGCGAGTCAGTATCGCGAAGCCCTTGGAAAGGCCCGGGCTCAGCTTCCACGTGGGCGGTTTCGAGGTTCCTGTTCCGGGCAATCCAGTGTTGGTGCGCGCCTTCAACGTACTGCGGCAATACGAGGAGTCGGACGTGGCGGGGATCTGGGCGCTCGTGCAGTCGCGGTTGGCACCGCAGGGGTTGTTCATCGACGGTACGTGTGACGAAATCGGCCGCAGGGTGACGTGGGTTGCACTGGATCCGGACGGGCCGTTGAGCCTGAGCCTGTCCATGCGGTTCGGCGGCTTCGAACTGCCCTCTGACGTGGCCGAGCGCCTGCCCAAGGCACTCATCCACCGCAATATCCCCGGCGAACGCATCCATGCTTTCCTGAATGCGTTGGACCAAGCCTGGCTGGAAGCCGCACCGCTTGCGTCCTTCGGCAGCAGGCAGCGGTGGACCGCCATGTGCCAATCAATGCGCGACGCCGGTTGGCCCCTTCAGGACGGACCCTCGCGCTGGCGCTTGGGGGAACTTACGGTCGACTGGTCAGCGGTGGCCCCGGCTTAGTTGGCCGCGGGCAGGCCTGGGCCCTCGCCGGTGGGGATCACCAGGGACCGTACGGCCCCTGGTTGCGGCCGCTGTTGCCGATTTCCTTCACCGCGGGACGGACGTCCGCCAAATAGACGCACGCCGCGGTGACAGCCGCGATGCCGAAGAAGCCGAAGCCACTGCCGCCACCGAGCAGGGAAAGCCCGCCGATCACCGCTGCGATGCCGGTCAGGGCAAGCCAGAAAGTCTTGGTGCGCTTGGACGCGGCCTCAAAGGACGAGGGTTTGTGGCGCAGGCAATCGACCAGCGCCCACAGCTCCAAAGCGAAGGCGACCAGTCCCAGAATGAACCAAATCCCATTCTGGATGTTTGAAATCAAAATTTTTCCGTCCACGCCCACAAGCCTAGCGGTCAAGCGACTTGAACGCTTGCTCCAAATCCGCCCAGAGGTCTTCGACGTTCTCGATTCCGACGCTCATCCTGACCAGGTTGTCCGGCACGCTGAGCGGCTCGGCGGTGTGCCGGCGTCGGCGTTCGATGAGGGATTCGACGCCGCCCAGCGACGTCGCCGGGATCCACAACTGCAATGCACGAACCAGCTGATCTGCCGCGTCGGCACCGCTGCGGGTCCCGTCTCCGGCGAGCTGGATGCAGAGGATCGAACCGAAGCCCTTCATTTGGGACTTGGCCCGCTCATGGCCGGGATCGGTGGGCAGGCCCGGGAAACGGATCGACTCGACGCGGGGGTGGGTACTCAGCCGCTCGGCCAGGGTTGCGGCAGAAGCTTGCGAGCGCTCGATCCGGAGTGCCAGCGTGCGCAGTCCGCGGAGCGCGAGCCAGGCCTCGAACGGGCCCGCGATGCCGCCGTGGATGATGCGGTGGTGCAGGAGTTCCCCGCGCAGCCCGGCGTCGGATGTCACCAAGGCGCCGAGTACGACGTCGGAGTGGCCGGCCAGGTATTTGGTCACCGAATGGAGCACGACGTCGGAGCCCAGGCTGAGGGGCTGCTGGACGAGCGGCGTGGAGAAGGTGTTGTCCGTGACCACGATGGCACCGACCTCATGGGCCGCGGTGGCCAGGGCCCGGACGTCGGCGATGCCGAGCATGGGGTTGGTGGGGCTTTCGATCCACAGCATGCTGGCGGGCTTTCCATCCGCGGGGGCGAGCTGCGCCTTGACGGCGTCAGTGTCCGCGATGTCGACGGTCCGCAATTCAAGGATGCCCTTGGCCGCGAGTTCGGTGGCCATGACGAGCGATCCTGCGTAGCTGTGCGTCGGCATGACGAGGACTCCCCCGGCCGGCACGAGCGACAACGCGGAACTCACCGCTGCCAGGCCCGAGGCATACAGCAGGCCGGGCAGCTCGGCTCCTTCCAGCTGGGCCAGCGCTTCCTCGAACGGATCCCACGTGGGGTTGGCATAGCGTCCGTAGCCGCGGTCGCCGTCGCTCAGTGCTCCCGTGCCGAAATACGTGGAGGACAGAACGATGGGCGGGTTGACGGGCTGGTCATGGCTTCGTTCGGGACGGCCTGCCGCCACCACCACAGTGTCAGGGGACAGATCTGCGGCATGTTCTCGGGAAAGACTCATTGCCCCAGCCTACGGCGCGGGGAGCGGGCGCTGGAAAGCTGTTACGGCTTCGTCTCGCCCAGCGGTAGGGTGCGTCGCGCCCGGGCGGGCGAGCGCCGTCGTCGGGCACTGTCAGAGTTCCTCTGTACGCTTAGATCCGTGACTACGCAGCGCCTCAAGCAGGACCAGAGCCCCATGCCGGACCAGCGCCCCGGACTCTTCATCGCCTTCGAAGGCGGGGACGGGGCCGGCAAGTCCACGCAGGCCGCCCGCCTCGCTGAGTCGCTCGAGTCCCTTGGCTTTTCCGTGCTGCGCACCCGGGAGCCCGGAGGCACGCCGATCGGTGAGAAGCTGCGTTCCCTCGTGCTGGACCACGGCCACGGCACTATTGATCCCCGGACCGAGGCCCTGATGTTCGCAGCCTCCCGGGCCGCCCACGCAAGCCAGGTCATCCGCCCGGCGTTGGCACAAGGCGCAGTGGTGATCACGGACCGCTATATAGACTCCTCCGTCGCTTACCAGGGCGCCGGCAGGGATCTCGGAACCGTCGACGTCAGGCGGCTCAACGAATGGGCCACCGAAGGACTCGAGCCGGACCTGACTGTCCTCCTCGACGTCCACCCGGGCGATGGCCGGGACCGCAGAACTGCCGGAGACGCTGCCGAGGACCGGCTCGAGTCGGAACCGGACGATTTCCACGCCCGCATCCGTGCCGCTTTCCTGGAACTGGCACAGGCGCGCCCGGAGACGTACCTCGTGCTGCCCGCCAAGGATGCCGTCGAGGACCTCGCCGCGCAGATCCTCCGGCGCGTGCAGGACTTACTTGGGAGCCGCACATGAGCGTCTGGGACGAGCTCCAGGGCCAAGCGCCCGTCGTCGCGCAATTGCGCGCGGCTGCCCAAGGCGAAGGCCTCACGCACGCGTGGTTGTTCACCGGACCGCCGGGTTCGGGCCGTTCCAACGCGGCCAAGGCGTTCGCGGCGGCATTGAACTGTGAGCAGGACGACGTCGCCCTTCGAGGCTGCGGCGAATGCGCATCGTGCCGGACCATCCTCGGCGAGACCCACTCCGACGTGACCTTTGTCCGCACGGAGAAGGTCACCATCACCATCGAAGAAGCCCGCCAGCTGGTGTCCAAGGCCGGCGACCGGCCGGCGTCGGGCCGCTGGCGCATCATTGTGGTGGAGGACGCGGACCGTATGGCCGAGCGCACCACCAACGTACTGCTTAAGGCCATCGAGGAACCCACACCCCGGACCATCTGGATGCTGTGCGCACCGTCGCCCGCGGATGTGCTGGTCACCATCCGCTCGCGTTGCCGTCCCGTGAGCCTTCGGATTCCGCCGGCTGCCGACGTCGCCGCCCTGCTGGTAAGGCGCGACGGCGTCGACCCCGCCATCGCTGACCGGGCCGCCCGCGCTGCCCAAAGCCACATCGGCATTGCGCGTCGGTTGGCCCGCGATCCGGAGGCCAGGGAACGCCGGATGGAGACTGTCCGTTTCCCGCTGGGCCTGAGGGGCGTCACTGCCGCCGTGATGATGGCCGAAAAGCTCGTCAAGATCGCGACTGATGAAGCCAACAGCTCCAACGACGAACGCGACGCCGCCGAGAAGGTTGCCCTGCTCGCGAGCTTGGGCGCTCCGGAATCGGGCACGCTGCCGCCGTCGATGCGAAGCCAGGTGAGGCAACTTGAGGACGACCAGAAACGGCGGGCCAAGCGCTCCATCACCGATTCCCTCGACCGCACGCTGACTGATCTGCTGTCCTTCTATCGGGACGTCCTGGTCATCCAACTGGGGAACGCCGTGGAGTTGGTCAACGTTGAACTCAGGAGTGAACTGGAGGCCTATGCGGCAGGCTCCACGCCTGAAATCACCTTGGCGCGCATGGATGCCATCAACAAGGCGCGCGTGCGGATCACCACCACCAACGTGGCACCGCTGCTGGCCGTCGAGTCCATGGCGAGCAGCCTGATTCAGCAATAGCCGGATAGTTTAGAAGTACAGCACGCTTCCCCAGCCTGAGGAGAAACGCATGACCCCCGCACGACGCCGGCCCGCCGGGTCCAGTTCCAGGACACGGTTCCCCTCACTGCGGCGGGTGGCAGCGGCAGTCGCTGCCACGGTCTCCGCGAGCCTGCTGCTGAGCGGCTGCGTTTTCTCGGTACCGGCGCCCAACGATGGTGCCGGCAACGGGTCCGGCAACGTCAGCACCCCGGATGCGTCCATCGCCGCCGCGGCGCCGGCAGGACTGGAGAGTTTCTACTCCCAAAGAGTGAACTGGACGTCCTGTGAGCAGGGATTCCAGTGCGCCAACATCAAAGTGCCGGTGGACTATGCCAAACCCGATGGTGACAGCATCTCCATCGCGGCCATCCGGCTCCAGAGCCAAGGCACAAAGAAGGGTTCACTCCTGGTGAATCCCGGTGGCCCTGGCGCTTCGGGCTATGACTTCGTCAGGGACGCGGCGAAAACCCACTTCACCAGCAAGCTGCGGTCCAGCTTCGACCTGGTGGGCTTCGATCCCCGCGGCGTCAAGCGGTCGGCGCCGGTGACGTGCCTCAGCGATGCCGAGCGGGACGCTTCCCGCGAGAAGGTCTACAACTACGAAACCGACCAGGGCATCGCCGCGGCGTTGGCCGACACCAAGGCCATCAATACCAAGTGCGTGGAAAAATCCGGGCCCGCCCTGCCGCACATTGACACTGCCAGCTCCGCCAAGGACATGGACATCCTCCGTGCAGTGCTGAACGACGCAAAACTCAACTACCTGGGCTTCTCCTACGGAACGTCCTTGGGCGCCACCTATGCGTCCTTGTTCCCGAACAACGTCGGCAGGCTCGTTTTGGATGGCGCTGTGGATCCGGCCCTCAACAACGAGGACCTCACTGCTGGGCAGGCCGAGGCGTTCGAAAAGGAGCTCCGCACGTATGTGGCGGATTGCCAGGCAAGATCCGGATGCCCGATGACCGGCAGCGTCGATAATGGCGTGCAGCAGATCCAGGACCTCATTGCCGACGTCGAGCAGAATCCCAAGCGCGCCAAGGACGGGCGGCTGGTCACCGGGGCGACGTTCGTCAGCGGTATTTTCACCCCGCTCTACGACAACGAATCGTGGCCCGTCCTGACCCAGGCCCTGGTGGCCGCGTTCAAGGGCGACGTGTCGCTCATGCTTCGGATTGCCGACTTCGGCGCAGACCGGGACCCGAACGGCACCTACATTTCGAACACCCAGTTCGCGTTCAACGCCATCAACTGCCTTGACTACCCTATGGTCACGGACACGGCCGGGATGCGTTCCGAGGAAGCCCGGCTGAAGCAGCTCTCCCCAACCTTCGGCTACTACTTCGCTTACGGCGGCATCAACTGCAAGGACTGGCCCTACAAGCCCGTGCACACACCTGCTCCCGTCAAGTACACGGGCTCGGCGCCGGTTGTGGTTATTGGCACCACCGGGGACCCGGCGACACCTGTCGCCTGGGCTGGTTCCCTGCGGAAACAACTCGGCAATGCTTCCCTCGTGACGTGGAAGGGCGAAGGCCACACCGCCTACGGCCGCTCCAACCAGTGCGTTTCCGACGCCGTGGACAACTACTTCGTGAATGGAACGGCGCCTTCAGACGGGACTATGTGCTGAGCTTGTTCGCAAACTTGAGGCGCCCGCGCTAGAGCCGTGCCGCGCGGGGCTCAAGCAATGCGGGAAGATCCTTGACCGAGGGCACGACGGCGGTGGCGCCGGCCGCGCGCAAAGCCGCCTCGGAGTGGAAGCCAGTGAGCACGCCCACCACGGCGGAGGCGCCGGAGCGAAGGCCGGACAACATATCCGAGCTCGTGTCCCCCACCACGACGACCTCGCGGACATCATCTAGGTCAAGGGCCAAGACTGCCGTGAGAATCATGTCTGGGTAAGGGCGCCCGCGGCCGGCGTCGGCCGGGCACAGGCTGAGATCGGCCTTCCCCATCCAGCCCAGGGACTCGAGCACCATGTTCTGGGTGTGCCGGCCGAAGCCCGTAGCCAGGCAAACTTTCACGCCGGAGTCTCGCAACCAGTCGATGGTTTCCTCAGCACCTGGAATAGCCCGGACGCCACCGTCGGCAATCAGATCGTCGTAGGCGCGTTCGAAGGCCTTGTTGGCGCTCTCAGCTCGTTGTGCTTCTTCAAAAAGGTGGCTGAAGACGGTCAGCTTGGAAAAGCCCATGGTGTCCCGGGCGTAGCCGAGCATGCTTTCGAAACGGGGCGAACCAGGCTCGACGCCGGTCTCCTGCAGGGCGAGGGACATCGCCCGCTCGGTACGGCCATCGTCGGTAATCGTGGTGCCCACCATATCCAAGACAGCAAGCCGCAGCCGCTCCGCACGGTGCGCCCCGGCGTCGTCCGCGTTGATCCTCTTGCTGCTGTCCATGCTCATGGCGCCCCTTCGCTGGTTGATGACCGAAATCGTGCGGCCACGTTAGTCCGCCCAGCTTGCCCCCGGTCCGCTACGGCGGCCTGAACCCGGCGCGACGAGCGGGTGAATTCCGCAACAACGGCGCCAAGGGAGCTCCGCGCCGGGCTGTTTTGACCCGGACGAGGTGACTCTATTACAGTTGTATCTTGCGTGATTCAGCCGGTACCCGGACGATAACGCGGTGCTTCCTTAGCTCAGTCGGTAGAGCGTTTCACTCGTAATGAAAAGGTCATCAGTTCGATTCTGATAGGAAGCTCGAACGAAAAGAGCCCCGGTTCCCTTGCAAATAAAGGGAACCGGGGCTCTTCGTTACCTAGCTAGATCGGGCCAAAAAGTGCCTTGGTGTACCCGTGGGTGTACTCAACTCATCTCGCCCGGCATGTTTCGGCACAGGACCGCATGCAGCGTCTTGCCGGGATCGTGAAGGGCGTCAGACGCCGTTGTCCTTGGGCTCTGATCGAAGCCCCGCACGTCTGCTGGCGCTTGCCGTAAAGATTTCGTAAAGATCGTGCCGAGAAGCTGAGAGTGAGCGCCGACTTGCCGATAGTTTGGAGAGGCGCCGCCACCTGAGGTTCCCCCAATTCTCGGGTGGCGGCGCCTCTCAATGATGGCTCAGCCTTAGACTGTTGCGGTGGAAATTACGTGCACCATCGAAGCACCGGACGGCACTTTCACCCATGTCACCGAGACGGCCGCGACCTACGAGGAAGCCTTAGACGCAGCCAGGGCCAAGGTGCCAGAGGGCAGCCGCATGATTGCGATCCGCAAGGCGGACTGAGTCTTAGTGTTAGATGTTACAAATGAAGGCAAACGCGACGGTTAGGATTCCGCGGCCAGAGGGCGAGTCCATGGAGCACACGAGGTCTCAGTTCGGGTTCCTCGCCCGGTCGTGCAAGGACTTCGACAATGGCAGTACCGCCGAAGCCCAGAGAATTGCGACAGCGCTAAGGATACTGCTCTACAAGAGTCGGACATCGCATCCCCTTTTGGAACAGTGCGGTGTCATGGAACGTTTGTGGATATTCGATAGCGCGGGCGACTTGCGTGCCGACGATGTCACCTCGGTGTTCAACCTCGTTGGCGTCCACATGGAAGTAGACGGGGGCGGATACTTGGCCGGGGTCAGCTACATCCCTAAGTTTGACGAGTCCAAGACTGAGCAACCGAACACCGCATATCAGGTGCATGAGCTCATCGAAGGAAGGAAAGCTCCTCGAGCACCAGGGTTCCACTTCCGGATTGCGGATTGGTGGAAGGCTACCGTGATTCGCGACTCGCACGGCAACGAGTTCAGCCGCGAATTTCTTGTTGCCGCGGTCGCGAACAGTGATGGTGGAGCGCATGTGGACCCAAGCCTTGAGGAGAAGTATTACGCACTCTCACGGCTCAACTCAGCGTCGATCCATGCATCCGGCAACCCTTCTAATATGTCCATCGCATTTGGCCCCAAGCCAGCCGACGATGGAGAGAGTGCTTTCATGGCTCTCGGATCCCCGGTGCCAGCCTCGATTAGGCAGATCGCTTGGGAGCTCATTCGAAGTGTCCGTGCCCGGTTTCCAGAGTTACTTCCAGATGAGGTGGCCAAGGCGGGTCTTTGATGCTCGGCACTAGCATTCGAAGATGACATGGCGGTCCTGGGCCCACCTGACAGCATCTGCTGTCTGCGGCATGATGAAGTCATGTGCGGACGCTACGTGGTTTCGAAGTCGACTGCCGACCTGATGGCTGCTTTCAGCGTCCAGGAGTCGTATGTGGATGAGCTGCAGCCTTCCTACAATGTCGCCCCCACTGACTCGGTCCCGTTGATTCTGGACCGGAGTTCCGGGGAGGACGAACCAGTGACCCGGAAGCTGGTCACGGCGCGATGGGGCCTCGTGCCGTCGTGGGCGAAAGACACCAAGGGTGGAGCGCGGCTGATCAACGCCAGGATGGAGACTGTCACCGAGAAGCCCTCATTCCGGAAGGCGGCCTCGGCGAGGCGTGGATTGCTTGTTGGTGATGGCTATTACGAGTGGGAGAAGGTCCCGGGTGGCGGAAAGATCCCGACGTATCTGCATGACGCCGATGACCGGATCCTGGCATTCGCAGCATTGTTTGAGAACTGGCCGGATCCTGGGTTACCGGACGGGCACCCTGAGAAGTGGTTGCGTACGGCGACGATCATCACGACGGCGGCCTCAGACGCGCTTGGCCACATCCATGACCGCACGCCGCTGATTGTCCCGTCGGACATGTTCTCGGACTGGCTTGACCCTGAGACAACCTCTGAGGCTGACGTCCGCGCCTTGCTGGATTCCATGCCCGAACCCCATCTTGTGCCTCGCGTGGTAGGCGACAAGGTCAACTACGTGCGGAACAACGGCCCGGAACTCATCCGGCCGGCAGCCTAATACCGCTACCTCTGCTCACTGTCTGCCCGCGGTGGCAGACTCTGGGTGTGGAGGAAAAGAAGTTCTGGGGACCGCCCCAGTCGCGCAAGGTCACGCCCGTGGTGCCGCCTGTGGATCCCGCGGCAGTGGCGGGCGCGACGAGGCCCAAGGAACCGCTGCCGGTCTTCGTGATGCTGGATTACGACAACGGCGAGAGTCACGAGGTGCCAGCCTTCGCATACGGATGGACAAAGACGCTCGTCCTCGTGAACGTGCCTTGGCCGGAGGAATACTACGAAGGCCGCAAACAGGTGTGGGTTGAGGCGGCCAGGGTGCGACGTCGGACAATCGATCCAAGGGTGCGTTAGATATGGACCACCGTCGATGAAGGCTCGCTTGGACGAAGCAACAACTGGTTACTGGGGAGTCGGTCCATCTAAACTACGCCTATGACATCCGATGGTGAAGAGGAAGCAATCCCGTGGACAACGACTGTCGGTGCATCTGGGAAGAGCTTGACGAGTTCAGCGGAGAGCCGGGCAGCTGACGAGTTTGCGATTTCTGACACAGATCTTTCAAAGGACTGGCATGGGCCGGTTCCTTCGCCAGAAGTGCTCGCCGCGTATGCGAGAATTTCACCGGACTTGCCCGGCAGGCTTCTACACCTTGTCGAGGTAGAAGCCCGCTTCCAGCAAGAAATGTACGAAAAGACGTTGAATTCTGCCAGACGATCACGGCGATTCGGCCTTGTTACGATTGTCGCAATATGGCTACTTAGCATGGCCGTTGGAGTTTATTCTCTGGTTCGAGGTGGTGATCCCATTGCTTTCACCATTGGCCCAGCCATCTCGGTCTTGGTTTCGGCCGTCGGTTTCTATTTTGCCCGTTACTCGGCGACCGCTGAATCAAGGACCGATCGCGGAGCCAAAAAATGACCGTTTCGACTGAGACTCGTGAACCGAAGCGCTACACTCCGGAGGCTGAAATTGCTCTTGAAACGCACATCCAGAACCTTAGAACTTCCGTCCGCCTCGCAGCTCAAAGACTGAGTTCGCACGAGGAAATCCTGCGAGACGACGTTCACCAAGCCATTGCCGAGCTCGCAGCGCCTAGGGGAAAAGTCAGCACGATAAGCGACTGGTTGAAGTGGGTCGGTTTCTTCGTGCTGGGCCTGGTGGTACCGACGACCATAACTGTCTTTGGCACTGAGAAGCCCGACAAGGGCTTGATGATTTTCCTGGTTGTGAGCATCTTTGTTGCAGCTGCCGCAATCGCTGCGTCTTTGGTTCTCGACCTTGGAATGAGACGCCACTCCAAGAAGAAGCGATTGGACTAACCCGGAATCCGATTGCTTGGCATAGTGTAGGCGGCCCGCTAGGTTGCCGGTTACCTCTATCCCGCAAGCCAGCTTCCCGCGGTGCGTAACCGGTCTGATGTGGCCCTGCTAGGATCCTCGTCATGGGGACTATGGAGCGTCTGATCTACTCGCGGAATAAGCCGATCATTGGGAAACTCATCCATCAAGTGCTTTTGCTTCTGGCTGTTGAGGTGCCGCCACAGGTATCGATTGGCTCAGATTTGCGAGTGGAACATCGAGGTAACGGTCTGATACTCAGCGCCAACACTAAAATTGGTAACCGTGTTCGCCTCTTCCATCAGGTGACAACCGGTAGGAAGGACAACCTCGCTGGCCATCCGCTGCCGGATGTAGCCATTGAGCTCTGCGACGATGTTGTCGTGTATCCTGGCGCCCGTATCTTCGGCGGCGCAGAGCCAACGCGGGTAGGTCGCGGGACCATTGTTGCTGCCAATGCTGTTGTCACGCGGTCAACTGGCGAGTGGGAGATTTGGGCCGGCGTCCCCGCCCGCAAGATCGGGGACCGGAGCCGTTTGGATATGCCCCGGCCCGGTACGGTCCTTTCATAGACGTGATGTCCGTCCCGGATCAGACCTCTATGGTCGACGACGGTGCGTTCAGACCCGGCCGCAATTTCAGCAGCCAGGGGAATCCTCCGATACCATGTGGGGAGTATCCGGCCGCAATACATGGGGGACAGTCGTGACGCAGCTTGCCGTGCACGGGAAACGCGTCGAGGTACGCGAGAACCGATCGTTGAACATTATCCGATCCGTATCCGCACTGTTCGTTGTTCTCGGACACGTTCGGCTCCTATTTTTTGTCGACTACCCAGACGCCCATCACGACCCTGTCACAGCGATCCTGTACGCATGCACAAGCCTCGGAAACCTTTCTGTCATCGTGTTCTTCGTGCTGAGTGGCTACTGGGTTGGGGGCGGCGTCGTATCAAAACTTCGACGCAACGAATTCCGTTGGCGGTCTTACGCGACCAGTCGCCTCTCAAGGCTTTGGCTCGTGCTTGTGCCGGCGCTGTTACTGACTCTGATTGTTGACCAAGCTGGCCGCGCATTCTTTCCCCAGTCCGACATCTACAGCCACACTTCAAGCTACGCTGGGGTGCCCGAGACCGTTTCGTACTCCTTGCCCACTTTCATCGGCAACTTGCTCTTTTTGCAGAAGATCCACGTATCCGAGTTTGGGCTAGACAAGCCACTCTGGTCGCTCGCATACGAATTCTGGTACTACGTAATGTTCCCCGCACTCCTCCTGATTCTGTGGCGTGGCAACAGTAAAACAAGGCGAATCAGCGCGGGTGTAATTCTTGTTCTGAGCGCAATCGTTGCCGGGCCCGAGGTCTTCATCCTCATACCCGCGTGGCTTGCTGGCGCTGCGGTTGGGGCGTACCGCTCCAAGGCCGCTCACATGCTATCCAAACTGTCGTCTCGAACGATGGCTTGGCTACATGCCGGTGGATTTACGCTAACTTTCGGAACGATGGTGATGGTTCGACAGGTCCACTTCCCGGGTGCGACGGGAGAATGGCTCGTCGCGGCCGTCGCCTCGCTTCTCGTCTTTGTCTGCATCCGGGACATCGAATGGGACGGATGGCGCGGCAAGATTTTGGACTCTTCGGCCAAGTCGGCCCACTTTTCGTATTCGCTTTA
This sequence comes from Arthrobacter sp. 01T428, assembly GCF_056398685.1. Taxonomy (NCBI): domain Bacteria; kingdom Bacillati; phylum Actinomycetota; class Actinomycetes; order Micrococcales; family Micrococcaceae; genus Arthrobacter; species Arthrobacter sp. 01T428. Next base: position 26,246 of record NZ_JBFTPW010000020.1, read on the forward strand.
CGCGACGCACATGCCAATCATCGCGATCTTGGCAGCAGCACTCGTCCCGTCCGTTTCCCAGCGTTGGCAGATGGATCCCATGCACTCGCTCCTGGCCCTGTGCGTAGTAATCGGGCTTATCGTCGTAGGCTATCTTTTCGCAAAGGTAACGGAAGCACACACCGACTCGGTGCGCCGATGGATAGATTCCCGAGTATTGAATCGGAGGTCGACAAGGTGAATGTCACAGCCCTCAAGTTGACCCTATTTTCCGTTGCTGCACTTTGCTTAGCCTATGGCGCCTACCGTTTCTACGGCTGGTGGGCTATCCCGGTGCCACTCGTCCTGGGGGGACTTGCCGCGTGGGAAAATATGCGTGAGAAATGAACAGGATCGCTCTTGAGAAATAGTGCACGCTGGGCCTTGCCCCTTGTAGGCATCGTATTAACGCCACTTTGCGTCGCGGGGGTCATCTTCTGGCCGCCATCGGCTTTGATCGTCATTGGAGTGGTCGTCCTACTTGGCCTATCCATCAAGAGACCACAAATCGTGGCGCCAGCGCTCGTCCTGGCGGCATTTCCGTTCATGCGCCCGAACATCTTGGGCGGAAACTATGCACTGATCGCGGTTGCCATGTGTTTGGTCGCGGCATTCATTGCACTTGTTTCGGATGCCGGGCGGTTTCGCATCCCAAGGAGTTACTTGGTGGTAGCCTCCGGGGTTGCTGTCATGTACCTGTGGACGTTGATTAATGCCGCCATATTTTCCGCAACCGATACCGTCTCGACGATCCTTCAAGGTATCGTGACGACCGCTCTACCTGTAGTCGCAGTTGGGGTGGTCATCGCCAACCCCATCAGGCGCAGGATACTGGTGCGCGGGTTCGTCTGGTTGATGATCCTGCTCTGCGCCTCATACGCGTTCACGTTGGTTGCCGGTCTCGCAATAAAATTTACAACACTTGTGCTTGGCTCCTTCGACATCGACAAGAATGGCTGGATCGCCATCTTGTACCTTCCATTTACGCCAGCCACGGGGTACCAGGGCCTCGGTGGCGTTACGTTCCCGCGCTTCACCGGCCTTGGCAGGGAACCCGGATGGATGTCGATGTACGCGGGTTTGGCTCTCCTGCTGTGGCCCAGGGTGGGTCGAGTGAGGCTCCCGGGCGCGGTGTTCCTCATCATTGGGCTCCTTGGAACCTTCTCAACCGCCGGTTTCGGAGCCTTCGTAGTGGTCATCATCCTCGCCTGGATGGCTCGCGGAGACAAAGGGAGCGATCCAGCTGTCCACTTCCTCAGCTTCCTAGTCAAACTCGTTGCGCTTGGTCTAGCAGGATGGGTCGCCTTGACTGCTCCAGTCTTTGGTTACATGGCAAAAGGCGATGTCAACGCGGTCTCGCTGGATGACAGAACGAGGGCCACGAATGCGGGTCTTGGAGCGATAGTGGATAACCCTTTTGGCGGCGTTCATACTGGCGTGTCTGAAGGTATCAATCTGCTTGCTTCCTTGGCCCCGCTTGGTATCCCGTTCTTCGTCATAGTGGTCGGCACCTTATTGCTGCCAAGGATCGGTCACCCGAACAAGGCAGCAACCACCGCCCCGATTCTTCTTATATTGATTGTTCTGCTGCTGTCTCAGCCAGCATCAGACTCAACGTTCGTGTTCATAATGGCAGGACTGATCTACACTGCATCTTTGCCAGATATGCCAGTATTGGCTCCCAAGGAACGCGCCCAGGGGCCGGTGAAAGTAGCGCGACCGGCGCCCAGCGAAATGTATGCCAGACTTGCGCGTCAGCAAGGGATGACACGCCAAATCGACTAGTTCGAGCGGCCCTTGATACGCCCCAAACGGAAGAAGCGGGCTGCTGCCCTTTGAGATGGTGCAGCAGCCCGCCGTCACATGATTCTTGGCCAATCCACTACGAGTTGGCCCTATACTTCACAGCATGCGGAATCTCCTTATGCGTCTAGTCGCTTGGCACAAGCTGAGGAAGGGTCGCTGTGAGAACTGCGGCCGGATTCTTCCGGACATTCACCCAATTCCGGAGTTCCAGGCATGCTCGGAGGAGTGCGCCAACGAACTTTGGGTGAACGCAACCGCCTAACCTCTGTGAGCCGGCGCCATACCCGCGGCCGTACGGATCAGGCCGCCAGCCAGGACGTAACAGCTGACCCGATTCTGCGCGCGATATACTCGTGCCCAGCCTGAGACGGATGCACGTTGTCAGTCCAGACGTAATAGTCGTCGTTGCCGTCCCCGCGCTGGTTTGTGAGTGCCAGTGAAACTGAGGACGCCGAAGCTGTCGCCGCGACGGACAGGACGGCGGTTGTGGAGTTCGTTACGCTCGCGATCTTTGCCCCGGTAGGGATGCCGGCACCAGAAACCACGCGGTTTACGTCACCGGCTACAAAGGCTGCCGTTGCGGACGTGATCGTGGTTGACCCATTGGTCGTAACGGCGTCTACGACCGCCCTGTTCGTTCCGATGAATCCATTGCCCGTAAACCAGTTCGGCGCGAGGGTATTTATAGTCAAGTCCGCTTTGCTCGCCGCCGCCGCGAAAATTGCGCTCTGCATCGCAGCGTAGGTTCCTTGAGCATTGGCCGCACCCATTGGCCCAACAACGATGAGCTTTGCCTTTGGAGACCCAGCCTTGATTGCATCGTAAAGAAGCGCAGCCTCGGTCTGTACGGCTGCGGTCGTAAAGCCCGTGTCATTGTGTCCCCCAGCAACAATGACGAGGTCAGGTGCGTTCGCAGTGACGTCCGAGACAACACGGTCGCGGAATTTTGCCCCTTGGCCTGTCGCGAGGTACCCCGAGCCGCCAACGCCGGCCTGCCAAGTATCTGGCCAGCCCATGATCGCGGCGAACTTCTGAACCCATCCAGTGATACCGGATGCATCAGCTCCCGTGCCACCCGTGTAGGAGTCGCCCAGGACAATTACCCTGGGACCCCCTACTGGAGCCGGCTTCCAGATGGTGTCCGTAGGGGTCGTCCGCACGCCTCCGAAGGGGTTGGAGCTGACCACTTCAATGAGCCGTTGAGCCCTACTTGCGAAGGTCAGAGGAATATAGGAGACCGTCTGATTGCTTCCGATCGATGCCGCTGAGGCAGCAACTGCCTGTCCGTCTACGTAAATCTGGTACTGCACATTTGCGTAGATCGACATCATGATTTCCAGATTGGTTCCGTCGAAATGGAACCTTGCCCGGTACACCGCCGATTGTGCGTTCGGGTGCGCCGGGGATTCGAAGACCATGTACCCGTAGCTCGGGAAGGTGCTTCCCTGCTGCCGGCCAGCCGACGCTAGAGCGAAATCGAACTGCCCTGCCGGATCAACCGCGGTCGCGTCGCCAGTGGCAACGCCATTCTTCAGCGGTGACCAGTTGACGCCCCCCGTGATTGCAGAAGTTGTCGCCGGAGCGCCGACTGTGGGCGGGGTGGCCATGACTTTGTCAATAGTGAGGCCCGCCAGCGCTGGCGAAGGCCGTTCCCGTCGGCGCGGCAGTTTGAGGGCTTGGCTGATCTGTGGCCCAACGGGTGTGTCGAGGATTCCCATTTGTACTCCTAAGTGACGACGATGGTCGGGACGTTGGTTGCCGCGCCTGCTGCATTCCGGGACACGGCGGGTTGCGTGAAGGTCTTGGTTACTGGCGAGCCGTACGTGATGTTGTAGCTGGTCACTGCTCCCGAAGCGTGGCGGGCAGTGATCGTGAATGTGCCGGGCGTCCCATCCGGCCACAGCACGGCCGCGCTCGTTACTTGATCAGAACTGTCCAAGGTGATCGCTCCGACAATCAACAAGTCCGGGCTTTTAGCGGCCTGAATGAGTCCGACGTACGCGGGGAGGTGCTTGTCCCGGACCTTGCCGCTGTCATCGAGGGTAGGGATTTTCTTTGTTGCCATTCGAAGGTCTCCTGTCAGGTGGTGATCGTGATGGCATCGGCGTCGGATGGGTCGATCGCCACTGAGCCATCCGTTTTGGTGGTGATGAGCAACGCATCAGGATCGAGTGGGTCGACGGCGGTCCCCCCGCCAGCCGCGGTCGCAGCCGCGGCCTCCGCTGCCGCCTGAGCGGCCATAGCGGCTGCTGCCGCACCGGATGCTGAGCCTGAGGCTGTGTCAGCTGCTGACCTCGCCGCCTTGGCCTCGTCCAACACAGCCTGGGGCGAGGAAAGGAAGCCTGTCAGCCCGCCACCGGACCATTTCACGCGCATGCTCGGGGCCCGGAAGTTCGGCCCAAATGCATCGGGCGACGCGGTCAGAGGGTTCGCCAGCGGCAATCCGTTCGGGTCCGTCAACGCCAGTGGTGTCGTGCCGGCTGTATCCGCCTCGTCATAAATCGTGATGTGAGCGTTCGGAGCCCGGGTGAACGTCACCGCGTCAACGAAGAGCGGCGCCTCAAAAGGGTATGTAGTCACGAGGTCTCCTTGCGCTCTGCGCGGTGCGCCGGCCCGGCATCGGGATTCTGTCCGGCTTGTTCCAGAATCGAGGCCCACCAGCGCAGGATGGTCGTGTACGCGAGCTGCTGGGCGCCGTAGACGGCAAGGATGGTCGGCGCCCAACCTGCCGGGCTGTAGAGCTGGCCGCTGACCCACAGATAGGCCGTAGCGATCACCAGAGACACGATGATCGGAACGGCCACCTTGATGACCTTCGACCATGATTCCGACTTAGCCCAGGCAATGCCGAGCGGTGAAACGACGGTGAGGACAGCGGCCATGATGGTTGCGAGCGTCTCCACTAGAGAGCCCCTTTCAAGAGTTCGAGGACCACAACGAAGGCGTCCACAACGGTCAGTGCGTAAAACCAAAAGCTGGTGGCGGCCATTGCCAAAGCGACGGCCGTCAGCCAAAGAAATGACCGCATGGGCCTAGGCCTTGATGGTGAGGACGTTGCCGATGTAGATCTCGGCATCCGGCCCGGGAAGGCCGTTGAGGGCCGAAAGGTATCCGGCGTCAAGGCCGTAATAGTCGGCGATCGAACGGATCGTGTCCGGGGCCTCGATAATCCACACCAGCGGCCCCGGAATCCAAATCTTCTGGCCGGGAGTGATGCTGTTCTTGTCGATGCGGTTGTAGGCCGCGATCTGGTCGACGCTCGGGCCGTTATAGTAGGCCTGGATTTTGGAGAGCGTGTCACCGCGCTCAACCACCCAGTGGATTTCGTTGTCACCGCGGATGATCTGGCCCGGGGCAGGAGCCGGTGCAGGTGCCGGGACTGGAGTGGAAGCCGGCGCAAGAATTTCAGCAGCGCCGCCGCCGAGAACGGCGTTGATCGACGCCCGCAAGCCGTCCATGCCGCCCGGCCAGCCAGCCGGGTCGATCTTGCCCTCAGAGGAGTATTCGAGGTGGCCCAGCTGCAGGCGCAGTTCCTCCGGCTGGTTCAAGAGGTATGCCCGCTCCAGTGCCGCGCCCAGGTGCGGCGCCACCCTGATCTGGTCCTCAGTCCAGTCGAACGGCGCGACGCCGGAGGACTCCATTTCGATGCCGATGAGGTAATAGTTCCCGGCGTCCGTCGGAATCCCGGCGGCCGAACCGCGGCCCGCATGGTTCGCCAGCCCCGCGGCGACAAGGTAGACGGTGCCGTTGCGCCCGAACACGATGTTGCACAGGGGCCCGGCGAGGTCGGAGCGCCCACCGATGCACATGTTCAGGGTCGGCGTGTCGGAGCCAGCGAACGCGCCACGGTTCGTAGCGGTGTGGTGCCAGAGGACGCCGCGCACGTCGGCGAGGTCCTGGCCAGCGTAGCCGCGAGAGGCCCAGCCTGCGGTCTCAACAACAGTAAGACCTGCGGAGCGAAGGACATTTGCAAGGTTCGAGAGCTTCATGATGGCCCCTTTCCGGGCATGACAAAGGCCCCGGCGACTGCCAGGGCCTTTCGTGAGTTGTTAGGTGGTGCTGTCTGGCGGAGGTTTCTTCAGGACGGGCCAAGGACGAAGCTCCTGATCCGTCATGCCATGCTCGGTGCAGTCTCGGCGCAGCTGGGAGGCGTACTCTTCCGTGATGCGCCGGTTGTGCGCCTCCCGGTCGGCCCGGTCACGCTCCCGCTCAGCATCCGCCCAAGCCTCGTTGCGCTGCTCTTTCAGCGTGACGTTCCGGGCGCGCTCCCGACCTGCCGCACCCGTAAAGAACTTCACTAGGCCCCTGATCAGTTCCAAAGCGACCATGCCGCCGCCGATGCTGACCATGGCCAGCACGAATTGTTGTGTTCCGTCCATTCGCTGGACCTCTACTTTTCGGGGTCGTAGGCGAAGTGTTTGATCTTCACTAGTCGGACGGCGAACGTGAGAAGGGCGAACGCGATGAAGCACATTGAGACGATCCGGGCGCTCGGTTGTGTCAAAGGGAGCGCTAGCACCGCTGCGCCGTAGATCGTGATCGCGAACATGCATGCGATCGTGGCAGGCCGTTCGAGCCACCAGATCCCCGGCAGGGTCGTCAGTGAACCGAGAACGCCGCCGAAGATCAGCAGCCCGGCCCAGACATGGACAAGGATCTCGCCAAGGCCGTGCTCCATGGTCCGGGGAGGGTCCAGGATGACGGCCGTGCCAGCGATGGCCATCATCAGGTAGGCGCCGCAATAGCAGATGGAGAAGAAACGAGGTTCTTGGATCATGAACCACAGGCGCTTGAGGACATCGATCATTTCATTGCCCCGGTTCACGCGAGCCCCTGTTTGGTGATCTTCATGCGGCATTTCGCGCGCCATCCCGAAGTTCGCCACGAGGTCGATACTCTGACGTCGCTCCCTGCGGAAACATAGGCTGATCCGACGATGTAGGCGCTCCAAGCCCGGCCTTGCTTGACGCTGGTCTCGACGATTTGCCCGTTCGCGGTTATCAAAGCGAGGGTCATATCCGGTGGCGAGCCGGTCGCTCCCTGCAGCCACGCCTCGAAGAGGTACGCTCCGGACTCCATGACTTTCACGCCGTCCTGAATTGCTTGGAAAGGCGGATTGGGGGTGCTGCTCGGCTCGTCCAGTTTCAGAGATGTTCCCGGGCCCCAGGCCTGACTGTCTCCCGGGTAGTCCATGTTCTGCGAGACAAACTCGGCCCGCGGAACGAGGTTCGTTTGGATCCAGACGGGGATGTCGTTGGGACCGACAGTGTATTGCCATTCGGCGCTGCCGATGCGTAGCCGGGTGCCGAGGCGAGTCAGATAAGTACGCACGAGATCTTCTTTGGCCACGACGCCGCCGTTGCCGGCCCAGCATCGTAGGTCAATGATCTTCTCCGGCGCGCTCAGCCCGGCCTTCCATTTGACCAATGCAAGCGGCTGGTCATCCTCGACGCCGGGGCCGATCTTGCGCGTCGCGGGTATTTCAGCGACGTCACTGCCCGGGATGGCTACAAGAGTGGACGGGCCGCCGGCGGCGGGCTGCCAATTCCTACGAACCGATATGAGGTCGTAGCGGACGCCAGAGCTGATGGTCCCGCACTGAACCACCTGATCCTCGGTCGCCTCGTCGGTGACGCCCCAACCATGAGCCTTGCCCTTGGTCACGAGCACCGCGTACGGGATCGACGGGTGAGGCTTCACCTTGAAATCATCGGCACCGTAGACGCCATAATCGGGAACCCCGGCCCGGTTCTTTGCCCGGTCGGTTTCGGTCACTACACCGTCGTAAAAGACGCTGGTCAAAGCCATTAGCGGGCCTTCCTGTCTGCGTTGTCGCGCTGCAAGGCGCGGATTCTCTTGGCCAAGGCGGTATCGGGATCGTCGGCGCGTTCACCCACGATGGGTGTTGCCGTGTCGCCGTCCCTGTCCCAAGACAAGCGGGCTTCCCGGAGGACGTCGGTGAATGCTTGGCCGCGGATCATGGCCGTCACCCGGTCGCCTACCCGCAGCCCGTCCCCGCCGTAGCGGAAGTGCTTTGTCTCGGAAAGTTCGAGCGAGAGCCCGGCCAGCGGGGCACCTTCCGCAAGGACTTCCTTGGCGCGGTCGGCGTAGACGTCGCCGGAGGATGAGTCGCGGGCGTCCTGCAAGACCTCGATGATGTCGTTCCATGCGGTCTCGCGCGCCGGCTCGGAGAAGCCTTTAAACTCGCGATCGACGCCTTCACCCTGGCCGCCGACAACCACGCGCGTCACGGCCGGGGCGGCCAGTGAGTAGGTGCCGCCGATGACCGTTCCGTTCTCCGGGGAGAGGTGGTGCACGTAGTCCCGGGGCTCGTAGCAGTCCAGCAGTAGACCGTTGCCTTGCTGCCGGACGGTCACCCCGATTCCGGCTTGGTCCACTGCGGGAAAGAGCCGGTCATAGGCCGGGTGGAAACGGAACGTGTACTTCCCGGATGCTCCGCGCCCCAGCGACGGCGCCACGGTCAGTGGGTAACCGAGCCTGGTGGCAGCCTCAGCCATCACCGTCTTCACGACAGTCTCGGCCGGGCCAGTGATCGACCGGTACTCGACATCCTGCCCAGTCAGTGGAGCCGTGGGCTTCGGCCATGCCAGCCAGTTGTTCAGGATCCGGAAATCATCCTCGACAGAGAAGGTCAGCATGGCCGCCGTCGTGAACTGGCCGCCGGCCAACCTGACGGGCCCAGACATCTGGAACTCGCCGTGCCGGTAAATCATCACCCGAGCGCCCGGCTCCATCAGCTGCGATGCCCGACGGTGGTCAGCCTCGATCGTGAACGTCGCCGTGGACCGCACATTGTGGCGGATGGTCGGCTTCAGATCGAGCGGCCGCCCAACCCAACCCTTGAACTCCCAGCCCTTGTACACAACGATCTCGTAGGGAATCTCGGAAGCCACTACCAAGCCCTCCGATACCGGTTCTGCACCTCGGCAATCACGCTGCCAGTGCCAGTCATTTGGATAGTCAGGGGCCGGTCCTGCCCTCGGGGAATCGCAACGAACGCCGACGCCGGGTCAAGCTCCGATGTGCGATCCAGTGGTGACAGGATCGACTTCGTTGCATCGTCCCATTGCCCGTACCAGAGCACCTGGCCGTTGACCGGGTCAGTGTCCAGCTGCACCGCGTAGCCCGCGGGGATCTCAAACGGGACGATGATGTCATTACCGCCGACACCGAATGAGACCGCCGTGGTGTGACCGACAACCGTCCACACCGGATACGCCGCGACGTCGCCGTCGTTCGTGAACGTCGCTTCCCCGAGCGCGCCGCCTGGCGAGAGGTAGTGGATGGCATCCGCCGGATAACCGTAAGCAACCCGGTCCGCCTCGGTGATGTAGTAGTTCCGCATATCGCCCTGCGCCCATGACTTCGTGACTTTCTCGCCAAGCCAGTACGGCTTATCAGCCAAGAGGTTGATGCCGTACTTCGCCCAGCCACGCTGGATCGTGTCGTGCGTCAGTTCGTCATCGGCACTGATCAGCCGCAGCCCGAGCGTCCGCCGATCACCGTTCGGCAGTTTCGCCGTCCACGTGCCCTCGAAGTCAGGGTCGAGACTGCGCCAGAAAGCGCGGTCCCGCTCCATGAACTCGGCAGAGCTCGTATCCGAGTACAGGTAGAGCGGCCAGAATGCATCCCGGTCCTTGGTGGATGTGCCGAGATGCCTTGACCCGGCCACTGCGGGCGACGAACTGGACTGCCGCTCAAACGCCGGCAGTTGAAGGCCGCGCACCCCCGGCCGCAGGAACAAACCTGCGGCCGGGTTAGTGAGCTCCCACTCGCTGCCATCCCAGCCCGTCCATGACAGGCCAATGCCCCGCCAAGGATTCGCCGGAGGTGCTGGCGGCCTGTACGGGGCGGCGTAAACGATACCCACTATGTGACCTCCTAGATCCCGAAGGCGGCGAACGTATCCCGCCGCTTCGTTTCGATACGGTTGGCAACCTCATCCGGATCCCAACCAACGTTGCCCTTGAAGATCACGTCGCCACGCCCGCCGGCGCTTTCGCTCCGGAGAGTCGCGAGCCGGTGAATGTCCGCCCACTGTTGCGGGTTGAGGATCGCTTCAGGCTGGCCCGTGCGGTTGACGACCTGCGAGACGCCCGGAGGCAGAATGCCCCCAAGGTCATACAGTGCGGGATCTCCGATTGCGGAGCCCTTGCCGCCGCCGGTGATGACGTCCGCGACAGTGCTAAACAGCTTCTTGCCGATGCCGATGGCAATGTCAGCCAAGATGCCCGCCGCCGGGAACGCCGACTTGAACTGCGAAAGCAGCCCGTCGATGATCCCGGCGAACGGGTTGAAGCCGCCACCTGATGGAATCCCCGCCCCGCCCAGGTAACCGTGCGGGTCGATGTCATTAGGCCAGCCCCCGGCGAACGTCCCAAAGTGCAGGTGAGGCCCGGACGTGATGCCCGTATTGCCCGACAGCGCAATCTGCTGCCCGGCCCGAACCATCTCGCCAACCCTCACAGCCATCGAGGACAGGTGAGCGAACCACGTCTGGATGCCTGAGCCGCCGTCGACGTGGATCTCGTTGCCGCCCCAAACACCCGGTGCCGCGATGCCAGGACCGGACCAGCTAACCCGGCCGTTCTCCGTCGCGAACACCGGAGTGCCCACCGACGCCGCATAGTCGACGCCCTTATGGACCCGGTTGTAGCCCTGCGTCTCGACCATCTGCTTCAACGGATTCACGAACCCGCCGTTCATGTAACCGGCCAGCGAGTCCGCCAAGGCGTACAGGTTCCGCACGCCAGCGCGGCGGGTCTGCTCCTTGGTGAACACGAACTCGCCGCCGTGAACGATGCCCGCAGGCTCGTCCTTGGCGCCGTTGCCCGTGTAGCCGCCGTTCATGAAGCCTTTGGGGAGCGCCACACGCGGGAGCTTGTCCACGCCTGGCAGGATCCCGGCAATGGTGTTGAACGCGCCGATCAGGCCATCGTTGATGACCGTGTCCACGACGAAGCGGACCGGTGCTTTCGCTATTTCCTGTAGTCCATCCCAGAATTTCTTGATGAACGAGACGCCGTCCTCGAAGGCCTTCGGAATGGTCTTCGTTATGAAGTCCGAAAGGGTGTCGAAGACGGGCTTGATGACGTTTTCCCAAACCCACTTGATCGCCGAACCGATGCCGTCGAAGGCGGGCTTGATGACGTTCTGGTAGAGCCAGTTCACGGCCGGCCCGAGGATGTTCTGGAAGAAGTACACCCAAGTGTCGATTGTGGGCTTGATGACGTTTAGCCACACCCAATTGATGGCGTTGCCGATCGCGTCAAAAACGGGCTTGATGACGTTGTTGTAGAGCCACGTGAAAGCCGCTGGGAGGATCGTTCCGAACCACAGGTTCCAAGCGTCCACAACCGGCTTGATCACGTTGTCAGAAACCCACGAAATGGCAGCACCGATGGCATCGAACACCGGCTTGATGATCGCGTCGTGGAACCACGTGAACACGGCGGCAAGGACGTCCCGGACGAAACCGACGGCGCCATTGAAAATCGAGACAGCCGAATTCCACCAGTCAGAAATGGTCGAGCCGATCCCCTGGAAAACCGGGACCATGACGTTGTTCCACCACCACATGAACAGCGGCGCAATGATGTACTGGATGATCGAGACGATCACCTGAAAAATGCCCCGGAACAGCAGATAAAAGCCGCCAATTACCACTGCAGCGCTGTCGAACACTGGCTTCAGGATGTTCGTATACAGCCAGTCGAAAATCGCACCGACAATGCCGACCGCGAACAAAATTCCATCGAAAATTGGTTTGATGACCGACTCGTAAACCCACGAGATGGCCGCACCGATCCCGTCGAGGGCTGGCTTGATCCAGTCCGTCCACAGGTACATGAAAAAGTCACCTACGGCTTGAACGGCGGACTGCCATGCCGGGACCGCTGTACCGGTAAACCAGTCGACCACTGCAGCAATTGCGCCTTGCACCCACTGGAAGGCCGTCGAAACGGCATCCGAGATCCACTTCATGGCGGCATCGACGCCGTCGCGGAACCAATCGAGGTTGTTGTAAGCCCAGATGAAGCCAGCGACCAAGGCCGCAACGATCGCGATGATCAGGCCGACCCAACCCAAGGAAATGAGCCATGCGGCAGCGATCTTCACCGCTTGGATGGTCGCCTGCGTCCCCATGAGAACCCAGCCGGCAATCATGGTCGTGACGGCCCACGAGTGAGCGAAAGCCGCCTTGATGGCCTCGGCCTTCGTGATCCCCCATGCGATTTTCTGCTGGATAGCGGACTTCATTGCTTCCACGCCGAGCGCTACCCAGTGCGGGATCAGGGAGACGACGATGAGCCCAGCAATGATGCCGATGGGCTCGCGCATGTCCCAAAGGAACTTGGCCACGTCGGCCCCAGTCGAGATGACCTTGCCGAGCGCGTCAGGGATCTTCAGGACCATGTCGCGGACGGTCAGAAGGAAGTCAACGAAACGGGAATCCTCTTCCCACCCGAACGCCTGCCGCAACTTCCCCGTGTAGTCGCCACCGACGAGCAGGTCATAAAGACCCTGTGCGCCGTCGCGGACCTTGAGAAGGAAGTCGACCAGCTTGGAATCTTCCTCGACGTGGAAGATCTCCCGGAACTTCGGGGTGAAATTCCCACCAACAACCAAATCCCAGATTGCCTGTGCACCAGAAAGTGCCTTATCAAGGAAGGTCCCGATCGCCGCGCCCGCGATCTTCGCGCCCTCCTCAAGAGGCTTCAGCCACGTGATTGCCCCGGCGAAGAACTGCTGAATTTTCGGGTACACGCCGGACAGCAATGAGGCGCCGATGCGGCCGACTGAGGCGATGGTGTTCTTGAACGCGCCCCGCAGGGTTTCGCCTGACTTCAGCGCAGCCCCACCAAGGCCCTTCTCCATGGCGTTCTGGAAGGTCTCAAAATTGATTTTGCCTTCGGAGGCGAGCTTCACAGTCTCCTCGGCGGACTTGCCGAGCTCCTTGCCGAGCAGCTGGATAATCGGGATACCGGCGTCATTCAACTGGGCGATAACGTCGCCCTGGATCTTGTTGGACGCGCTCACCTTGTTGAAGATGGCGCCCATTTCGCCCATTCCGACACCTGCGATGGTCGCAGCGTCGCCAGTCAGCTTGAGTGTTCTCTCGAGATCCTTGCCCGGCTTCACGCCAGCAGCGACGGCGCCAGCAGCGACCGACGCGGCATCACCAAGGCCAAAAGCTGTGCCCTTCACGGCAGCCATGGCGTCGTTCATGATGCCCTGCACGGTCTCCGCTGAGTGGCCCAGGCCGCTCAGCTTGGCCTTGGCCTCCTCGATTGCCTGGAGCCGTCCAAAGCCCTTCGCCAGGGCCGTACCGAAGGCCGCGCCGACGGTCAGCCCGCCAGCGATCCCAGCGGCCTTCATGGTCCCGGACATGAAGCCGCCAACCGCGCCAGTCAGTTTGCTGGCGAGGCTCTTACCTGCGCTGTCACCAGCAGTACTGGCGGCCGCGTCGAGCTCCTTGCCAACCTTCTTCTGGAGGTCCTTGAATACCGGAACCACAAGGATGTCGGCGACACCGATCGTGGGCATTTGGCCTCCTATGAAGTTGTCAGATGTCCTCCGGAGAGAATCCGAACTGCTGGACGAACATCTCGGCCCAGTTGCGTTCCGCAGCCTCGACAGCGCGGTCAATCTCGGTGTACGGGGCGGGGAAGGGCGTCTCTTCGCCAGGCTTCCCGCCGGCGGCTGCGATGCTGACCTGCCGCAAGCCTTTGACGGCGTGAAGGATCTCGCGCAGAACAGTGATGTTCAGGTCAAACTCTGAGATCTTGGGTGACCAAGGATCGGCGTCGTCGTCACGGCGTGACAGCCTCTGCTCAGCCAAGATTGCGGCCATTTCGGGATCGTTAGCGATCGCCTCGTTGAGCCTGCAGGCAGTGGGGAGCATGTCGATCAGTTCGAGCAACCCAACCCACCTGCCCGCGGCGTACCATTCCGCCAGATCCACGCCGTACTCCCGCAGGAGGTCGGCGCGGATCTGGGGACGGTAGCGGCTTACTAGCTCGCGGAGGCGGCGGCGTTTCCCGCAGTGCCGACAGTCTGCTCGTAGTAGGAGATTGCGGCCTGTACGACGGCGCCCAGCTCGCGGACGGACAGCTTCTCAGCCTTCAAAGCCGCAGCATCAGCCTTGGTCAGCCACTTTTCGAGAGCGTCCCAGTTGGTCGAGCTCTGATTCAGGGCGCCGAAGATCTCCTCGGCCTCGACCGACTCGACAGCGTAAAGGTCCGGGAACGTGATGATCTTGGACGCGGACAACGCAACGCGAAACACTTCGGGCTTGGCAACCTCCTTGCGAAGGCTCGCGAGGGAAAGGTGGACGGTCGGCTTGTCGTTTGCGGCCATGGTGTTACCTCCGGGTGTGAGGGGTGGATTTACTTGGTGGGCTTGGCGGCGTCGGCCTTGGGGGCCTCGGCCTTCTCTTCGGTGTAGCCGTCGCGGCGAAGCTCAGCGGCCTCGGTAGCGACGGCGGTGTCGACGGCGTGCTTGCCGTCCTTTGAAATGAAGCGGGCCATGATCGACTCCTGAGAACTTCGGGTGTGAGGTGAAAACGGTGCGCGTCGCCACACCCGGAAAGCGACGCGCACCGCGCTTGAGGGGGTTAGGTCCCGGCCGTGAAGCCGAGCGCCGTCTTGTGCTTCAGAGCGCCAGTGCCGCCGATGTAGTGCTTCACCGGTACGCCGATCTCGGAATCCGTGAACACGTCGAAGGTGTAGGACTGCTGCACCGGGTCGCTCGTCCCCCACTTCTGGGAATCGGTCGCCGCGAGCTTCACGGAGCCGTAGCCGCGGCCAAGGATCCAGTTGTCAGCGGCAGGACCGTCGTTGCCCAAGATCAGCAGGCGGTACTCCTGGCCAACAGGCAAGTCCGGCTCGTCAAAGACGATCTCACCGGTTGTCGCCGACTGGGTCACGGCCGAAAGGTCAGTTCCGTATGTCAGCTCGAGCATGTGCTTGCGACCGGTTTCCAGTGCGGTCATCTTCACCGAACGGGCGACGGTGTCAATGTCGGAGCGGACCGGGCCTGCATAGCCGAGAGCGGACACATCAGACTTGCTGATGTCGCGGCCGAACTCGAAACCATCCGGGGTGACCAGGCCAAACGGCAGGTAGCCCAGCGCTTTGAGGTCGATCAGGGCACCGCCGACGCCAAACAGGCTCGTGGGCAGTTCAACCGATGGAGGTGCCAGGAACGCTACGGCCTTCTGGATCTTGCGGATCAGATTTCGTTCGTCAGCTTCCTGCTGAATCGTGGCAAAAGTTGGCATGGCAAATAACCCCTTTCAAGGGCTTGGAATGTGTTGGTTCCCCTCGTGGGGTCAGATGGGCCGGGAAGTGACCAAGAAAGTCGCGACGGCTTTGTTGATGGTGTCCGACTGGTAGGGAACATCCGCTGGCGTTACGTTTGCCTCGATGGAGTCGATGAACCCCGACGGTGTTTCGATGTCCGTGCCGATGATGGACGCGCTGATCGATACCAGCGTGTTCACGGCTTGCTGCCCGGGGGCGTAGAGCTCGATCGTGGCCCGGTCGACTTGGTCAACAAAGCCACGGTTGCCGCCACCGGAGTAGACCAGCGCGATCGGGAACGGGCCAAGAATCGCGCCGTACTTGTCAGCGGGGATTTGGTAAACGCATCTCACCGGTTCGCCAAGGTGCGTGGCTCCGTCGATCAAATCGAACAATGCATCGCGGGTGTCCGGAAAAATCAGGGCATCAATCATTACCGCCCCCTCGACCAGTTAGCGGCCTGCGCACGAGTAGCCTGCCGTTGAGTGCCGTCTCGACGCGTGTAAGTGACCATGTCCCTCTCGCCGCCTCCCGGGCGGGCAATCGCCATGGCCTCAGCCACCCGGAGCAGGATGGCGTCCCTTGTGTCGCGCCAGTCCCTTCGGGTCTCCCGCACCACTGCCCCAGCGCGCCGACTGTTCGCCCAACCAGCCGTGACGGTCGCAGGGGCGGCCTCGTAAGTGCCGCGCCCTACAGCTTGCGCATTCCCGGCCAAGCGCTGCGCCGCTGACAACGTCGCAGCGGCCACCGCGGATGACGTCCCAAGATCCTTGAGCCCGGCATCCTCAGCCAGATACGACTTCGATCCGGGCACTTTGTGCAGACCCATCAGCCCATCACCAACCCAACCTCGGAACCGTACGGCCATTCACCCGGGCGGCCCTCAACAGACCACGTGCCAGGCATGCGCGCACCCTCAGGGACGCGGACACGGTCGGCGGGCAGGAACGTGAAGCCAGGATCCCGGTATAGGACAGCTTTCGAGTCAACGACGTCGGAATGGTCCAGCGGCTCAGCCGTCGCACGCGGCCCGATGATGCAGTCAGTCACCGGGATCTCCTGCACTGGCAACGGATTGCCCTTCGCGTCCCGGCCGCCGCCGCGGAGCACCACGACATCGGTGCGCCACGACTTCGGGAACATGCTCACAATGCCCATGTCAGCCTCCCGGGTGGATCGTCCAAGCTTGGCGTCGCTTCGACTTGGCAAGGAGCCGCTTGTCAGCAGCGGTCAGGTAGAGGCTGCCGTCAGGGTTTGCCATCTTGCCGCCCACGGAGAATGGGCCGGCGCCGAACTGGAATGACTCCATGCCCGACGGCGGCGCGTTCTCGTCCTTCGGCTCAAGCGCGCGCTTGACCATGCGGCACACGACGAGGCGTGGCACATCAGCGTCAATCGATCCAGAGGCTATGCGGCCGTCGAGATCCGAGTACAGTGCCCGGACTTCAACGGACGCTTCATGAAGCTTCTGCTGAGCCTCGGATTCTTTCGCCTCGGGAAGAGCCGACCAGTGCTCCTGGAGGTCTTCCAGCGTCGCGTAGTCGGCCGCCATGGTTAGACCTTCCGGGGACGGCCGCGGCGCGGAGCCGGTGCAGTGAAGTCGGGGGCGTCGGTCTTCGCGGCGGGGTCGACGTCGTCGATTTCGCCAGCATCGCCTTCGCCTTCGCCCTCTTCCTCGCCGTCGTCGGCCTTGTCAGCGTCGTCGGCGTCAGGGTCCCCGCCGGTGCCTTCAGGGTCGCTCTGGCCACCGTCAGCACCGCCGGCGGTGAAGTCAGGGACGCCGGTCTCGACCTCGGGCACAAGGCAATGCTTGCCGACGAGACCTTCCGCCCACTCGGGCAGCTCGTCACCGGGAGCAAAGTGCACGGGCCCAGACTCACCATGAACAAAAACATGTGCGGCAAAAGTCGCCATATTGACTCCTAAAGATTGGGGCCGAACGGCGCCCGGGCTCGAATCCCAGGCGCCGCCCAGCGGTCAACTAGAGAACCTTGGCCACGAAGGACAGGTTCGCGTTCGCCAGAACGGGAAGGGCGATGGCATCCGAGACGACCTCGGCGATCATCGGGGGCTTCTCGTTCTTGTAGACGCCGACGACGACGCCGGGCTGTTCGGACGGCTCGATGGCGTAGTTGGAATCCATCGAGGTCAGCGTCTGGCCCCAGAAGGTTGCGCCCATCTCGGACTGACCGGACTGCGGATCAACCGGGGCCGGCAGGAACAGGAGCTTGTCATCAGCGATCACGCGGCCACCAGAAGTGGAGCGGTCGTAGATGAACAGTTCCGGCAAGCCGGCGGCGGTCAGGAGGCCGCGCACGTCAGCTTCCAAACCGGGACGGGTAGCCCCGTTCGCCAGCAGCGTGGCAAACTCCTTGCCCGCGGCAAGAGCACGGAACACGCGGCGAGACATCAGCATGCAGCCAGGGACCGTGCCGTTGTTCGTCGCGGAGTACACGTCCGACCATGCATTCAGGTCGCTCAGGCGCGAAACCGTCGGGTCAGACCAGAGCGAGGCTGCCGTGACGCTATGGGTGCCGGAGCGTCCAAAGTCGTCATCGGAGATGAAGTTCGCCTGGTTGATCGTGGCCTTGCCCGTGGCGAGCACGGTACCGCGCAGGCGCTCGATTCGGTCGGCGACGGCGCGGGCCGCGTTCGAGATCTCCTTGAAGATCGAGTCGCGGATAACCTCATCCGGCGAGTTGCGCAACAGAAGCTGGTCGTACTCCGAGACCGGGCGGTTCTGGCCGAGGGCGGGCAGGTCAATGGTGACGCGCTGACCCGAGGTGGAACCGGCCAGTTCCGGCTCGGCGTCGAAGGCGCGGAACGCGGCTTCCTGCACGAAACCGGCCTGCCCCTTGCGGAACCGAACCGAGAGGTCAGAAACATCAGTATTCGGAATCCAGCGGGCCAGCGAGGCCTTGTTGACTTCGAGGTCGGACAGGGCTGCGCGAGCATACCCTGTGGCCTCGGCGGGGGTGACGAGATCAGTCCAAAGCATAATCGGTCACTCCTTTCTTAGACGTAGACGATGGTCGTAGCGGACAGCTTGGCGGCCGCAGCGGGCTTCACGAAGACACCCGGGACCTTGGAGGCCACGACGCGGCCATGGTCCAGCAGCGGGGCGGCAACGTTGGCCTGGCCTTCCACCTGCAGGTCGAACAGGATGTGACCCGCGAGGATGCCGGCGCCCGTCACGGTAGCTTCCGTGGCGTCGTACGGGACAAGAACGCCGCCGACCTTGGCCACGGGTTGGCCGGAGCGGAGATAGCCGTCCGGGAAGTGGGTTGCCTTGGTGAAGGCTGCGACGCTGACCGTCTCGGTGCGGGCATTGCCAATGGCATGTCCGGAACCGAGCCAGGCAAGGCTTCCGCTGCCGTAAGTTTCAGTGCGAAGACGAGGCATGATGGATCCTTTCTAGGAAGATTTGTTGTGCTTGGATGCGTAGATGTCGCGGCCAGCAGCAATGGAGCCGCCAGTCGGGTTGTTTTCGCCGGAGCGGTTGCCGGATTCGTGAACCGGGGAGCCCTTGGGAGTCTTACCCTCGGCGCGGGCGTAAAGCTCGGAGATCTTCTTGGCAGAGGCGAGGAAGCTGGCTTCGTCAGTCCCGGTCACAAGGTCTTGGTATTCCTTCGGAACGGGATGCTCTGCCAGAGCAGCGAGACGTGCGTTAGTGGCCTTGAGCTTCGCGTTCTCGGCTGCTTGGTCGTCTCGTTCCTTCTTTGCGCGGTCGATCTCGGAGAGTTTGGCGTCCTCCGCGGCCTGAATTTTCGCCTCAGCATCGGCGGCCCGCTTTTCGGCAGCAGCTCGAGCATCGCGCTCAGCCTGCAAAGCCTTCAGCCCGCCCTCGCCAAGCTTCTCGCCGGCGGCCTTCGCGGCATCTGCGGCTGCAGCGTCAGCCGCAGCTTTTGCCGCGGCGTCGGCGGTTGCCTGCGCGGCAGCTTCCGGGGTGATCTCCATGACGGCATTGCCGAAACGGGTCCGGTTGAACGCGAACAGCTTCTCAATGCCGCCAGGGGCAGTGATGTCGATACCGTGGGGAAAATTCTTGCTCAATTCGAACTCCTTCTTGGATGCCGCATCGCACGGCGAATAACCCTGCCCGCATCGCACGGAAGGGAGAGTGTGAACCGCCGGAGCGGTTAGTGAGTGTGGACGGCGTCGGTAACTGCGTCCGGGTGAAGCCGGCGGAAGGCCGCGCTGATGTCCTTGAGGTCGCCCGAGGCGGCCTCGGCGCGGGCTGCCTCGTACATGGCGAGGTAGTCATCCGGGAGGTAGCCAAGCGGATAGTCGGAGGCCTTGCCTATCCGAACAACCGCGCAGTTGCAGTCGCCGTGGAACGCATCGCCTTTGCCAGTGCCGCGCCGATCGCCGGCGGATTGCTTGGACAGGTAGACGGCGTCCAGCGAGGCGAGCACCAGGCACCAACTGCATGTCTTTGCGCCGGTCGGCACGCGAGCCCACCGGGCGCCTTCGCGCTTGGCGTTGTAGGAGATCGCATTGCGGCCCGGCTGCTTCACGTACTTGTCAGTTGCCGTCAGTAGACCGCCAAGCATCGAAGCAGGATCCGGGGTCCACAGCTGCTTGGCGAGGTAGCGGATCTTCGCTTCCACAGCCGATCCAGGAATGCCATCGGCACCAGCAGCAGCCCGGAACACTCCAGTAGCGCCGGAAGCCGCCCGGAGCTCGTCGTAATAGTCCAGGGCCAGCGTTTCAGCAACCGAACCATACTCAGACACCAAAAGCGGAACGAACTCCAACAGGGCGTCCCGTACCGCTTCCGGCTTAGCCAAATTGAGCGTGCCGAAGAACCCCGCCAACTCATCACGAACTAGCTTCGAAAGCCCCGCGTTAGCGGCCCGGAACTGCTCAATTACCGGATCAGCCATAGCTACGGATTCTCACGAATGGTGATCGGCGAGCCTGGCATGAACTTGACGCCAGTAAGGCCCGAACGTGCGGCAGCATCACCAGCATCAACACCAGCGCGGCGGAGCACGCCCAGCGCGTCAGCCTGGGCCTTGAGCACCTGCGCTTGCTTTAGCTGATCATCAACCGCCCCAGCCGGCGCCGTAGTGCCATCACTGAACACTGGAGCCGCGGAGGACTTGGCGGCCGCCACCAGAGCATCAAGACGCTGCCCGGACTGCACGCTTTTCGCATACGCAAGGTTTCGCTCGATCTGCGACTTCGAAAGCCCGTATTCCTCCATGGCAACCTCAGGGTCGCCATTCGGGAAGGCCGTGGTGTACTTCAAGGCCGAATCGGCGCGTGCCGCACGGGTAGGTGTCCCAGCATCCGCGAAATTCGCCTGCAAGCCGCGCAACTCAGCAGCCATGGCCGCCGTGATCCCGCCGTGCTTGACAGCCAGGATCGTCCGAGCCAGCGACTCGTGAGCAATCTTGTAGCTGATATCCCGCTCATGCTCAACCATGGCAACCATGTCCGACTCCGAAGCGAGAATCGCATCAGCAGACGACGGATTGTCATGAATGATGCCGAGATAGCCAACCGGTATTGACAGCTCACTAGAGACCATCAACCCAATGGTGCGCATCATCTCCGAATGCGGCTGCATTGAAGCTTGCTGGAGTTGCTTGATGTCCGGGCGAACAAGCTTCTGCTCGTCCTCGTCGAACACGTCAGGCAACGCCCACATGCCGCCAATCAGAGCCTCAAGCGGCGAGATCCGCTTACCGTCCGGACCAGTGAAGTGCGCCTCGTCAGCGCCCAGCAATGCCCGCTGCGGGGCAGAGAAGAACTCGGCAGTGACTTCCTGCCGGAGCATCGTCCGCACACCCTTGTCGATGTAGCCCATCAACGGGCGCGTTACCCTGGACCGGCCAAACGGGCGGGACAGCGACCATCCCCAGATGTAAGGGATGCAGGGAATGAGGCCGGACAAGTTCTCAATTTCGCGCGTGACTATCCAGCCGTTCTGGCCAGAATCCAAGCGCAACGTCTTGCCCGGAACGTACAACAAGGCCGTAGTGGCCGAAACCATCTCAAGAGCCAGTGTCACGCGGTTGGTCCGGGCGTCAACTTCCGCCGTGGCCTCAAGTGCCGTACGGGCTGCAACGATCACTTCAGGCTCGGCAAGATCCGAATCGCCAGGGGTCACAAAGACGAACGCGACAGAATGCTGAAGCGACGACTCAATCGCCATCCGTTCCACAGCGCCCAAGTAGTTGTCCTCGAAAGTCTCATTGACCTCATCCAGGAGCTTTGACGTGCGCGGAAGAGTGAAACCGTCAGGACGAATCCTCGACGCCGGAACCTTGATCCCCTTCGACGCCCAACCAATCGGCGTCTGAAAGTCGATCATGTGCGGCGGAACCGAAAAACCAATCTTTTCCAGACGCTTCTTGTCCTCGACGTACGCCTCCCGCAGCTTGTTACGTGAGGCCTTACGCCGGATAGTCGAAAGCATCCGGTAAAACGCCGTCGACTCCTCAAAAGAGAGCTTCCGAACCACGTCAAGAACAGCCACCAGCGTCACCCCTAACCAACAATTGCGTGTCTCTTCTTCACGGCCCCGGAACGGGGGCGCCTGGCAAACTTGATGGCGCCGAAATGGGCGCACGTAACGGCCACGGTTGGGGCCAAATCGACGTCAAGACTCGTACGGTTCCACTTGAAAGAGCCGGGCCGATTCTTTATCGGATCCTTCGTGGTGTGCTTCGCTGACTCGTTCAGATGCTCCTGGCCGAAATGAGTAACCGCCGGGTGCTTCTCAACAGCCTCATGCAGCATCGCGCATGCCTGGGTGTACTCGCTCGCCTGCAGAATGAACACCTTCATTCCCTTTTTCTTCAGGTGCGCCTCAAGCAGGTCACGCGCTGGCGAGAAAGCATCAATGACCACGGGAATTCGGCGCTTACACCGCTCCCAAAGCCACTCCACGAGAGCCGACGTGCCAGCCTCATCAAACGGAGCATCCGCGGCCAACTCGAGGTGGATATTCTCGCCATCCGCGAACGTCGAAACCCCGATCGAAACCTTCGTGCGCTCCGGGTTCATGTCGACCCCGTACGCGGCGACAGGCCACTCAGGATCCGGATGGTCAATCTTCCGGTCATCCCACTTCGTGAAAGCAACCTGGCCTGCTTCGGAAGGCGTCGGCCACATGTTCAGCCGCTCGCGCGCGAACGACCTCGCCGACTGCCGGAAGTGCTCGCCCTCCACCGTGCGCAGCTTGATACGACCACCAAGAGCAGGATTCGACTGAGCCCAGTTGGCCCGGTCAGCGACAAAGACGCGCAGTTCAGCCTCGTCCATCTTGTCGACGTCGCCAACAGCAGAGTGCTCAACCCAAGCCGAGCGCTTGTCAGCACCAGTCACCGCGGCGTTACGGACGCGAACGAAAGGCTCGCCACGCTCGCTCAAATCCCGCGGCGGGGTGCCCATGTAGATGATGATCGGATCGCCAGACGGAGAAGCGGAAACAGTCGGCTCAAGAGCCTCCTGCTCGTCCTCTTCGTACTCCTGGGCCTCGTCAACGACAAGGACATCGAAGGAGCTACCTCGGCCGGCGCCGCCAGTGCGGGCGCCCAGCTCGATCAATCCGCCGTTGTGAAGCTCAATGGCCTCCTGGCCGTTCGTCTTGCGGATCTCCTTGACCAGAGCATTCAGCTCCGGGAATCTCGCACTCGGGTCGTTGACCTTAGTGCCAAAGAAAAACATAAGGCGCTTGAACGCCTTGCGGGCCGAGCCGAGAAGGTGCGAGGTGTGCAAGATCTTCAAGCCAAGCGCCACCATCAGGTACAGCTCGACGATCTCCAGAGCGCCGTTCTTGCCGTTCTGGCGAGGAACACTCAGGCCCCAAGTTGAGGCAAGCCAGCCAGCCTCATCAGTGCGCAGCCAGGCGCGCACAACCTCGGACTGCCAAGGATCAGCAACGAACTGATATCCCTCGGCGAACTCGATCGCTCTCTCAGCATGCTCAACGCTGTACCCACGAGGCGACGGCGCCGTATTGAAGCGTGCGACCTGCGAACCGATCAGCACACTGCACCACCTACGCCTTTTGCTTTTGCATCAACCTCTGCAGTGGAGAGACATTGGCCGGAAGATCTGCCGGCGCCGGCTTTGGGCTCGCTTTGGCCGCCGCATCTGCAGGGGTGAGCTTCGCGAGAATGCCCGCGAAGGCAGTCGCCTGCTGGCGGGCCTCGGAAAATACGTTCTGGAACTTGACCTCGACGTTGTACTCGCCGTCCTCACCGGACTCCATGTCCAGCCGGAACTGCATGAGGTTCAGGACGCCCTTGCCCTGAATGATGTTGTCGAGCTCGTCCAAACGGTCAGCCAGCCGAGCAGCCTCAAGCACAAGCGCATTCCGCGGAACATCTTGAGTGGCCATCGCCTCCCAGATAGACAAGCCACGCTCACCAAGGCCAGCAGGAACATCCACCGCGGACCTCCTAGAAGTTTGGGGCCGAGCCGTCCGCGAGGGCATTTTGAATGGGGTCAAAATGCCCTACAAGCAAACGGCCCGGCGGCTAGAAAGGCGGCCGAGGGAGGCCCGCCGGCCCCACGAGCCAGCTCGGGGGGATATTTTCGCTAATGCCTGGGGTGCGAACGGGAGGCCGCCGGGGAGGGGTCCTCCCCCATACCCCGATATGGGGTTCTGGGATACGAGTTTTCGTATCTGGGGTTATCCACAGGTCACCATTTCCGGCTGGTTTTGAGTGGTTTGGCTGCCATGACTGTTGTTGCTTTGGGTGCAGCGCGTTTGCCTTTGGATTGGTTGCACCGCCTGCATATGACGATGACGTTTGATAGTTCGTCTCGTCCGCCTTTGGCATGCGGGATGATGTGGTCTGCTTCGGCACTGCATGGCGTGAGCCCGACGTCGTAGTCGAGCGTGACACCGCAGTGAGGGCATTGCGTCTGGCCATTGGCTCGGGCCAGCTTCTTGGCTTGGCGTGAGATGCGCTTCCATGTGGCTGTGCCTGTGCGTGAGGTAGCGATGACTACCTCCTAAAGCTTGTCCCTGGTTGTGCTTCCGGTTTGCCTGAGACGGTGGCCGGTATGGACTGCCTTGGCTTGCGGGTCGCGGGACGAATGTTGATTTGCTTCCCGACGTTCCAAGGTCTTAGCCCCGTACCAATTCCGCGTCGCCATCTCTTGGGCTCGGCATCACATGTTCTTGGGGATGGTGTTTCCGGTGCGGCGGCAGGTGGGCGCCTTGGCGGGTGGAGAGAGCAAACACCCGGCTCCTACCTTGGTTCGCTTGCCGTTCGTGAAGCGGGGCGTGACTTTGACCGCCGCTACCGGAAAGGGGGAATGGCTGGATTCGAACCAGCGACCTCTGTCTTGTTCTGTATGCGCACACCCAGTGCTCTAACCATCTGAGCTACATTCCCTTGTGGCCCGCGCTCATGGGGGTTTGCGCGGGCCGGACGCTGCCTCTCGGCTGTGCCTCGATTCGGGGAGCCATTGTGGTTCCCGTGGGCTGGCAGGAATCGAACCTGACGCTATTTCGACCGGCCGCATGTTCCAGCGGTCAAGGCCAGCTAACTCGTTCAGCCCTCCCGCAGCTCATGTTCTGCGGGCTATTCAGTTGTTGGTTCTTGTGCCAGGCCCGGGCTTGGCGCGCCTCGCCCGGGTCCAGCGTTGCAACGGTCACCAGCCGTTGCTCTTGCTTCCCGGTTCCCCGGGGAAGTGTGTGTGGCCTTCTGCTTCTCAGCGATGGCGTTGCGCTTGACCCTGCGCGGGAGATAGTGACCTCCGAAGTGGAAAGATTCGGGCACTAAAAAAGCCGAAGCGCTTGTGGCGATCCGGCTTTGCGTGGTTGTCAGTGGATACACTTCTAACCCGGGATTTACCCTATCAAAGTTTGACGCGTCGTTCACGCATTTGTTGTGCGACACGAAATACGTCTCCTGGGTAGTAGATTCTTCGTGCTTTGTCGTCGGTTGCGACTCGGTCGAATACGTATTTGAGGTGGCCGAGTTTCACCCAGTTTTTGAAGTCGGCCATTTTGACCGCGACTTTGGTTTTGGAGCGGAGGTAGTCGATTGCTTCCCGGGGTGGGAGTGGTTCGCCGTTTGCTTCTTTGATGCGTTCCTTGATCTCGGCGTGGTCGATTACCTCCTCTTCGGGGCCGCTGACGAGTAGTTCGGCTTTGGTGATCCAGTCTCGGATGAGCCATGCGATCCCGGCGGCCCGTTCGTCGCGCGCGTAGTCCTTGGCGTAACGGCCGACGCTCTTGAGGTTTTGTTGCAGCTGGAGGGCGTCGAGGTTGATGGGTGCAGCGCTGCCGGGTTTGCCACCGGCGTTCCATCCTGCGTTTGCGGGCCGGACGTGGTCGAGTTTGGCGATGGTGACCCCAAGAGTTTCGATAAGGACGTCCACTTTGTCGAGCCAGGCTTGCAGGTCTCGGACACAGTGGGTGCAGAGGTAGGTGTCTGTGTGGTTGAGGCAATCCTCTGTGGTGCACTCATGGCTCATCGGCTGCCTCCTGCTTCGAGTTTTTGGATTTGCATGCGGAATCCGGTGGTGACTTTGACGGGTGTTCTTGGGTCGATGTTGTGGTTGAGGGCGTTTTGGGCGAATGCGAAGACGTCGCCGACGGTCATGCCGGTTTTCTTGTCGTCGGCGGCGTGTTCGATCTTGATGTTGCTCATGGCTGCTCCTGGGTGATGGTGATGTCGAGTCCGCTTAGGTTGTCGGCCCAGACTTTGCGGATGTTCCAGTGGACGATTCGGGCGTCGTCTTTGATGACTTTGGATTTGGTGAGGGCGTCGCCTACTGCGCGCTGCAACTTATCCAAATCGGGGGTGCCGGCGGGCGCGTCCGGGTACTTGGTTGAGCGGGGCTTGGGTAGCCGGATCTCGCCGCTTATCGATACTGGCCCGTCGATGGTCGCCCAGTGCATCCCGGCGGCGGCTCGCGCTGCGCCTTCGACCGCGGCGCGCCATGCTGGCAGCTTCTCGTCCATCTCGACCAGGACGATCTTCCGTCCACGCTTGAACGCCTTCTTGCTGCCTTGACTGGCGGGGAGACCGTAGGCGACGACACGCAGCGAGGTCATCGTCCGCCCCACTTTCGCCGGTCCCGCAGGAGGGTTGGATCGTGTGGCTTGTTTGGCGGTGGGATCAACTCGTAGTCCTTCTGGAACTGCTCCACGACGGGGAAGATCGAGTTGAAGAACTGCATGTAGACGTCCAGGACAGGCTGTAGTGCCTTCCCGATCATCTTGAAGGCGTGGTTCGAGGACCGTTCGTGCCGGTGGCATGCTTCGATGGCCCGAAACTGGTCCGGGAATGTCACCCGGACTTCGCAGGGTTCGCAGGTGTACGTCCAGCGGGCCTTGCCTTCTTTTCGGATCATGGTGTTCATTCGCTGTCCTCGATGCCTCGTTGGTTGATGGCTGATTTGGCGGCCTCGATCATTCCGCGTTGCACGATCGAAGTTGTTTGCGGGCTGTTGTCTATGTAGAGCGAATCCGCGAGTTTCCCGTCGTCTTGGTGGATCACTGCCCGCCTGAGAATGACGACGTCGGTGATGAGGTCGCCGTCGAACGGTTCCTCGAGCTCGACGTCGTTGCCGTCGATGGAGATCTTCGGCGCCATGGTCAGAACTTCTTTCCGTGCATGTGCTGGCGGCTGGTGTTGTAGGCGAGCTTCTCTTGGATGATTTGGCCGAGATCGAATCCGTTCGAGCCGGCGAAGTCGAAGCATCGGATGACGATGTCGGCGAGCTCGGACGGGACGCCTTCCGGCTTCTTGATGAGGCTGAGGTCACCGCCGCTGTAGTAGGTCTCGTTCGCGGGCCGGCCGCCGCGGATCTCTTCGAGGGCTTCGGCGGCCTCGCTGACGATGAGCATGAGGCGGTTGCCGTTGTAGATGGCGAGCTCGGCGGCGTCGGTTGGCTCGTTGTCGTGGAAGCCTTTGTCTTCGGAGTTCTGCCAGCACACGGCCTGAAGTGTGCCGAGTGAGGTCACGGTGGTGTCGCTGATTGTTGCCATGGTCAGGCCTGCTTTCGTTTTTCGTCGGGAATGACTGAAGCCGCCCCGGTCGGGACGGCTTCGTGGTTTTTTCGTTCGATGATTCGTTGGACTAGGGCTTGGCCTTCTGGGTCTGCGAACATTGCGGCCCGGCGTTCGGCGTCTTCGGCTGATGTGAGCCCGTTACAGCCGCCGTCGCATTCGCGCATGTCGCCGTAGACGTAGTAGCAGCCCTCGCATGGTTGCGGCTCGGGCGGCCCGCAGCGGTGGCAGCCGCCGCATGGTTCGCCAAGCGATGGCCAGCAATAGCCGGGGCTCACGATGCTTGCCGCTCATCGATGCGCTGGGCGTTCGCCTTGACGGCTTCGAGGCTTTTGGTGACGTGCTTGAACGGGTCGAGCGCTCGTTGCGCTTCACTGATCGTTTCGTCGATGTTCCGGCGGACGTCGGCGGCGATTGAGCGGCTACGGGCCAGGTCGAGTATGCCGTCGGCTATGTCCTGATCGGTGACGTCTTTGCTGTTGAGGTACGGCACCCCTGACCGGTAGTCGTACTTGCCGTGCTCGACGAGGTTCACGATCGCGTTGATCCGCTGAATGTTCGGGCTGATGTGCCCTACCGCCCCGCTGAGCCTCAGTTCTTGCTCTCGCTCCTCGGCGCGCTCGGCGCGCCGCTTGTAGGCATCGCGGTCGTACTCGGCGCGCTTGACGACGCCTTCAAGCCTTCCGACCATGTAGGCGGCGAGCCGGGACAGGGCTGGGGACATGTCGCCGTCAGGGGTGAGTTTGGGCGCTTCCCGAAGGATGGTCATCGAGCGGGTACGTCGGCCTGACGGTGGGGCCATGACGCCCCAGAGGTCGGGGATCGTGAGCCCTTCGACTAGTGCGGGGTCGGCGACGACGAGGTACCAGCGGGTGCAGTACCGCATCCAAGGGTCGGCCTTCGTTGGGTCAGCAAGTTCGGCCATGACGTCGGAGCGGGTCACTTTGATTTCGTGCCCAATGAGCGTGTTTGCCTTCGCTCCTGCGATGGATATGGGTGCGACGAGCAGGTCGGCCCGCCGGCGCCCGCCGGGCGCTCCGATCTCGGGCATGAAGAGATGCCCCATTGCGCGGCCGTCTGGGTTGTAGTGCTGGCGTAGGAGCTCGGTCATGCTGTGGGCGGTATGCGTCACTTCCGTCACTGGGTGTCCTCGCTTTCAATGACTGAAGCCGCCTCTTCTGAGACGGCTTCGTAGTGTTTTCCGATGTGGGTTTGTG
Organism: Arthrobacter sp. 01T428; assembly: GCF_056398685.1. Taxonomy (NCBI): domain Bacteria; kingdom Bacillati; phylum Actinomycetota; class Actinomycetes; order Micrococcales; family Micrococcaceae; genus Arthrobacter; species Arthrobacter sp. 01T428. The sequence goes on from NZ_JBFTPW010000020.1 coordinate 54,601, forward strand.
GGCGGATCCCGGCTTTGACGTCCGCCCAGCATGATCTGCAGGTGTGGGCGTCTTGGCCGATGTGGTCTTCACACGGCGGCGGCTTGGGTAGCTGGCGACGGGCGGCTTCCGGCCAATGCGGCCCCGGGTGGAAGATCGGCGCCGGCGTCAGGCACGTGGCTTCCATGGCCTTGGTGGTCGCGGCGATGGTCAGGGCGCCCAGGCTTGGGACGTCGCGGTGCTTGTCGATGAGTGACACCAGCGAGGCGACGGGCCAGTCTGGTCGGATCTCGTGGAGCAGGTAGGCGACGGCCCGTTTTTGCTGGTCTGTGATGATCAAATTGGGATTCCTTTCAAGCCAAAACGTCGCCTGACTTTCGCCGCTGGTTGCCGCCGATTTTCTGGGCTCTGGTGAGTTAAGAAACAGACTTGGGTGGCACTTTTAGGTGTAGGTGTGAAGGTGTAGGTGTTAGGTGCAGGTGTTACCGATGCCTTTCGTGAAGGCATCCACAAACCCTTTTCGAACCTCCGATGAAACCCTTTCTGGAAGGGTTTCCCGAACCCTTTACCGATGGGTTTATGCAGCCTCGCCGGATACCATTTCGCGAGGGTTTATGGACCGTCCCGCCATGGCATCCTTCAAGGCTCCCCAGCTCGTCCATTCCGGGTTCTCAGCCTGCAACCGGTGGAGCTCATGGACGACGACGCCGCGGATCGTCCTGGACGCCACCGACGCGTAAGCCTTTGCGACTGCGGCGCCCATGTTCCGTTGCTTCAGTAGTCCGTCGCTGCGCATGAATGATCGGACCAGCACTTCTTCGGTGTCGTCGTCGGTCACGATGTAGACCTGATCGATGAGCTCCTGCGCGGCAGCTTCGAGGACACCAAGGGTGAGTCCGACAGCTTTCGGGACGATGCGCTTGAGCCGCCAGTCCACGACACCGCAGTGGCTAAGATCAGCATGCGTACTCAAATGGATGAACAACCATTGAGCCATTGGGGACAGGTCAAGGAAGTCATCATCAACCCAGATGCTCACCTTGATCTGCCCGTATTGCCTGGCCATTGATTCGTCCTTTCTCAGCTGGAAGGCAGCTGCTTGGGCCCATCCCCGATAAGATCCGGGCATGGATTTGATTGTTTGTGGGGATGCTCTTTGGATTTCTTGCGGCACCTGGACGCAGCTGTGGAGCGGAACTATAGGCGCGCTCACAAGCGCGATACTCGCTGCGGGCGTGGCGCTCTTGGTCGTCTGGTTGACGAACAAGCATCAGAGCAAGTTGGCGGCGAGAGCCGTCGCCGCCCAGAAAGAGATCGCCGCCGATGCTCTCCGGGATCAGATGAAAAGGGCCGATGAGGCCCACGCTGCCCAAGAAGCATCCATGCGCGTCCAGTTGGACCACGCAGACAGGTCTGAGAAAATCCGCAACACTTTTGAGCTGATCAAATACCTTGAAGAGCCGCAGCATCTGGAAGCGCGGCGCACCATGGGCCCCCTGGCCAAGAAGGAGTTCGCAGACTGGACAGACGAAGAAAGAAACGCCGGTGAGATGGTCAGCGGAATGTGGGAGGTCGGGGCGACTATACACAGCATCGAGGCTTTGCCAGACTCGTTTCTCAGTTCGCTTTACGGCGGTGCCATAGTCCGCCATTGGAACTTGCTTCGTCCTCTCGTGATGGAGATCCGGGCACGATCCGGAGAAAACGATCAGCGTCAGAAGTTCGAGCATCTTGCGGTTCAGCTGGGCCGCAGTGGTCTGGCATGTGAGGTCCTTTCGCGTGACGAGGTCGAGGAATGAATAGGTTCTTGAGATTGGCCTTGGCATGGGTCGCTTTCCTGGTCCTCGCCTGGTGGACGACAGCGCATGGGTTTCGCTTTGACCAGGTAATTCCGGACCCGTTCATCGGGTTCACGAGAGGGCAGTGGGCTATCCTGCTCAGCGGTTTTACTGGGGCTGGGTTGAGCGCGGGGATCGCGTTCATTGCTTTCAAACGGACACTTGTTGTGCAGCGACGCCAGTTCGCTGCACAGGCCCAGTCCGATGAGGACCGGCTTGAGCAACAGCTCAGAGCGCAACGGAACCAGTTTGATGAGCAACTAGCCGCCCAAGAGGAAGCCCTGCGTGAGCAGCTCGACGCGAACTCTGATGAGGCCAGCCGGGGTCGAGCTCTTGCAGCGGCTGCTGACGCAGTGGCTGCCCTCGAGCGAGTGACCGAGGAATACACAGACCCCCAGGCTTTGACGATGGCGCGGCAGTACTCGGTCGCGATCATCAGATGGACATTTGAGCTACCAGATGAGCCGCTTCGGACCGAGCTCAGGCTGTGGCGGACGATTGTGCGCGATGCCGTCTTCGAGGCGAGCCAAGAGCATCGGAACATGCGCCCCGCCACTGGTTCCCCTCAGCGGCTAGAAGCACTGGCTGAGGAATTCCAAGAAGCTGTTGTCGCATGGGAGGCAGGACGAAGCCTTGACAAGGACCTTGACGTCACTCGTATGCTCACCGAGGCCCGCACCAAGTACGTAGACAGCAAGATCCGAGCCCAAAAGTTGGGCGGTTAGCGCTTGGTCAGGGGCGTTCGGCATGAGGGAAATACTTCCGCCACGCCTGCCGGGCTTCGGCTGGCTCATCATCGATGAGGACAAGACCCGGAGGGTTCTCGAGGTACTCGATGGCTCGCTTGAGTAGCTCGACATTGTCGCTGAACTTCCCGATGCCCTGGTTGCACCGTGAGCAAAGCAGTCCCCGCCATTCGCCCGTGAGGTGGTCGTGGTCTTTGTTGAGCTTTCGGACGACGCCGTTGCGCCTTTCGCGTTCCGGCTGACGGCAGATGTCGCAGACGGTCCGATCGAGCATAATGCGCCGGTTATCTTCGATCGTGTCATGAAGCGCGCGGCGCGTTTTGGCTCGGCATGGGTCGCAGTGTGATCGCCAGACATGACTTCCGGCGCGCCGGGTAGCGTTTTCTTCGGTGAGTTCGTCACCACACTTCGAACAATGCGTGACGACGGCTCGTCGGGTTCGTTTGTTAGCTTCCATAGGCGCTCCTTCGTGTCTGTATTCATGCTGCCACCAAGCTCTCCGCGCAAATCGTCCCTATGTCGCGTGCCGCGGGCGGGGTTACCGCGTTGCCAGCCTGCAATGTCCGCTCGGTCTTGGTGCCGAGGATCGTGTAATCGCGGGGGAAGTCCATTCCCCACATCTGTTCGTGCGGCTGGATCATCCGGAACAGTGCATCGTCGATCAACGGGTCTGTGTACTGGACAAGCGTGTGGTGATTTCCGCCGCCCGTGATTGTGTCTAGCGGCTTGTCCAATGTCTTGGCAACCCCGTGCTTGCGCAGGGGCACGATCAGGGCGTGCCGGTCCCGGCCGGTGAAAGTCGAGAATGGGACGTCGGTGCGACGTGACCCACCCTCGCCGTAGTACTCGATCAGGAAGTTGTCGGCCGCCTGATGGAGTTGGAGCCCGGCGCTGATACGGGACAGCGTGTTTGCTGCCAGAGGCTTTGCACGGTCTCCGATGCGCTTGCCCGTCAACGTCCAGTCAATTGCGTCAGCGGCTGGCCTCACAGCGGGCTCAACGATCTGGTTGCGGCATGACGCGTGCGGGCACCTCCAGCTGTACTGCTGGCGGTACTTTCCGACTGGGCGAAGCGGATTTTTCCACGCCTGGATGCACTGAACCCTGCCATGAGTCTGGCACTCACCGTAGGGCCGGAGACGGTCGAAATCAGGCTGGCGATTGCCATTCTTCCAGAACACGATGTAGACGCGGTCACGTGACTGCGGAGCGCCGGGGCCGAATGCTTGGGCGTGCATCGAGTTCATGGAGATGATGCGGTGCTCGTAGCCGAGGTCGTGCATGGACTGCAACCACCCTCGGAACGGTCGCCAAGCAGTTACCTCAACAACGTTTTCCGTCATGATGATCTCGTAGTCGTGGACCTCTGCGAAGCGCGGAATGTCGTACATTGTCGCTCGCGAGCGTTGGGCGGCCTCATCAGGGATCCCCTCGCCAAAAAGGGCGTTCTGCCCCTCCCACTGTTCGCGCTTCACACCCTTCGCGCCGGTGAAGTTCGTGCACTCGGGGGATCCCCAGAGCATGGTCGTCCGGGGTGTGAATTCCGGACGGATGTGAGAAATGTCCGCGCAAGCGTGGTCGGTGTCCGGGTGGTTGTAGGCGTGGGACTCGATGGCGCGCTGCCAGTGGTTCAATGCCAGCTTGACGACAACGCCAGGGATACTAGCCAGTCCGGTACTTGAGCCGCCGGCGCCACAGAAAAAGTCAGATACGGTGATTTCGGTCATTGGGTGTCCTCCTGTGCAAGCTGGTGCTTGACGTTTCGGTGATTGGTGGCTGGGTTTCGAGTTCGTGAGGGCCCAGCAGCTCGAAAATGTCTGTCTGGCCTTCCAAGATCTCGTCCACGGTCAGCCGCCGGTGCTGTGTCGGTAGCCGCGGCCGACAGCTGGCACGGCGGGTGCTTCGATGACGATGACGTGCATGGCGCCGCCGGATCCTGGGACTCGGCGGCCGTCGGCGATGCATGCCCGTGGCGGCCCGACGATCGTCGCGTTGTGCCGGTGAGCGACGCTGGGCAGATCACCGATGGCCTGGGAGATCAGCTCGGCATCAGTCGTGGCGGTCCCTGTGCCTTCGATGACTGGCCAGACGCCGCGGAAGGTGTGCGTCGGAACGGTCGCTGGCTTCTTGCGGGCGCTCATTGAGGCATCCGAACGGGCATGATCAGGTACTTGAGTGCCTTCTCGTCGCCTGCAGCCACGCCTTCAGGGGTGAACAGGAACGGCTTTGGCAGTGATGTGTACGAGATCCGCACCTTGTCCGTGGTGATCTGCTGCAGCGACTCGATGAGGTACTTCGGGTTCATCGCAAACCGGATGGGATCTACCGCCCCCGCGACGCAGCCGCCAGCGGCTGTTGGGCTCTTGGACGGTCCGAACAGGCCGTAGTCGAACGTGACCTGTGCGCCGTCCTTGGAAAGGTCAACGCAGCATGGGGAGTATTCCGTGTTCATGGTCAGAGCAACTTTCGCGGCCTCGATGAGGACGGCGCGGTCAACTTCGAACGCCCCTGTCACCTCGGCTGGGAACAAAGACCTGATCTTCGGGTAGTCTCCATCGACCGCCAATGACGTGTAAGTGGTCGTCTCAGTGACGATCGAGACGTGCCTTTCGCGGATCCCGATCGAGACGCTCTCGCCGGTGATGAACCGATCGATTGCCTTGATCGCGGGTCGGCTCAGCAAGAAGGACGCTTCGCCCTTGCCAGTTCCGCTCACATAGTCATTCGCCAGGCGGTAACGGTCCGTGGCGAGCAGCTCGATTCCACCGTCCAGCATGTTGACCTGCACGGATTGAAGCAGTGGAAGCGTGTCATCTGCTGATGCGGCGACGCTTGCCCTGCGCAGTGAGGCTCGGAGCTCAGCGGCAGGCAGCATGGATTCGACGCTGGGGGCGGCGTTGGGGATTTCCGGGTACTCAGAGAAATTCGCCGTCTCGGTGTGGAGTTCGTACCCGCAGGATGAAACCGTGATCTTGGCGACGTCCAGGCTGACAGTGGCCGTCGCCGTCTTGGTTTTGCCTGAAGTGGTGCGGATGGCGTCCAACAGCCAGCGCCAAGATACGAGGAAAGGGTCGCCGGAACCCTCGGCGCTCATTACGCCCGTTACGGCCGACGTCTCGAAGTTATATCCGGACAGGGTGAGCTTTGCCGGGTTGATGACAATGCAGTTCAGGATGGGCATTGACTTCTTGCCGGCCATTGCTGGCGTGAGTCGGTTCAATGCGGCGATCCAGTCCTTAGCTGGCGCGGTGATTACTTGCAGGCTGCTCATTATTTGCTCCTCGAATTTGGGTACTAAAAAGGCCCCGGTTGCGGGGCCTTTGGTTTGGCTTGGTTGGCTCGTTCGATGTTGTAGATGGCTTCTTGGCTGGTGGGGTCCCGGTATGCGGTGACGGCCCCGTTGTTGGCTGTTTGCGCCGCGGTGGCGAGCCAGTCGCCCCAGTGGCACTCGCACGTCCTGGACCGGGCACAGCCGTACGGACTCCAGCAGCAGCCGCGGCTACAGGGCGTCATGCAGCGCCCTTATTGGCGAGCTCCAGCAGGACGTCAGCGTGGCAGGGCTGATCGAGCGGGCACCAGCACGCGAGGTCCTTTCCGGCCAATGTGGAGCGGATCTCTTCGACTCTCGAGCTCCGCTTCCAATCGCATGGCCATTCGCCGCCGGTCACATAAGCCCGGTAGCAGAGGATGGTCTCGCTTAGGGTCATGTACCGGACATCGACCCTCGTGATCTTGCCGCCTGGGTGATGGAAGTCGTGCCGTGTCCCTGCCGCGCTGATCCGGCCCTCGTATTCCCATAGCTTGTCGGGGTTGTGGATCGCCGGTTCGCGGGCAAGGCCTGAGCGGTCGTTCAGGCGGAACGGGTTGCCCCACTTCGAGCCGCGGCCGACGTAGACGGCACCTTCCGGCATCCGCCAGCCCTTCGAGCGCTTCCGCTGTACTCGTATCGGACTCATGCGGCATCGGCCCGGTGTGTGATTTGTTCTCGGATTTTGGCTGGTTGGAACCCGGACCACACGACGTCGCCGTCGATGGTCGATGCAATGACGACGGGCATTTGGCGGATGCCGAGCATCTCGGTGACGTAGTGGAAGGCGGTCGAGTCTTCCTCGACGTTGACGGCGGTGTAATTGACGTGGTCGCGGTCAAGCAGCGCCTTGGTCATATCGCACCAGCGGCAGTCGTTCTTGGTGTAGACGACGACTGCGACGCCGTCTCGTGCCTGGATCCGGGCTGTGAGGTCAATTGCTTCGGTGGTCATAGGTTCCTTCGGGTGTGTGGCGCGGCGCCCGGCAGGGGTTCCGGGCGCCGCGGGCATGAAAAAGGCCCTCAGCGGGGCCTTGCGTTTTTGTAGTACAGGTGTGCGGTTATCCCCAGCCGCCGGATGTGTCGGGGGCGGCGCCCCATCCTTGGTCGGCTGGAGCTGTGGTCGGGACGTCGTTGGCGGGTGCTTGGTGCCAGCGGAAGTCTTTGCCGATCGCCTCGATTCGCAGCTGGTCTGCACGGCGCTTGTTGCCGTCCCGGTCCTCCCACGCATTGGTTTCGAGCTCGCCGTAGAGGATGACGTTGTCACCCTTCTTGAGATGGTTGGCGACGTTGTCAGCGAGCAGCATCTTGCCTTGGTTCCAAGCGCGGCAGTCCCAGAACTTGCCTGGCTTGTTCTCCCAGTCGTTCTTGTCCCGGTTGAACTTTCGCGGGTTGGTGACGACGGTTAGCTTGGCGACGGCCGATCCGTTGTCGAGATACTTCAGTTCGGGTTCCTCGTGGACCTTGCCGATGACGGTCACGAACGTCTCGTTGGCCATCTAGGCAACCTGCCCATCTTCGATGATGATCCCGCGGCCGTCGCCGTCACCAACCATTTCGATCCACACTTGGAAGTCGTGCTTGCGGGCGATCGATTCGACTAACGCCAGGTTGTCCGAGTCGAGCAACGAGCCGTCAGCGATGCGGATGACCCGCAGCTTCGGGTTGAGCGCGATCGCCATGGCCAGGGAGACGCGCAACTGTTCGGCGCCGGATGCCTGCTTGAACGGCACGCCACGGTAGGTAACGCCCGTGTCATCGAAGCCGAGGTCATCGATCGGGAAGACTGCTGCAGCGAGCCCATCGGCCTTCTGCTTGTCGATGGCTTCGAGTTTCGCGCTCAGCTCTATGGCTTCAGCCTCGCGCTCATTGAGTTCGTCGCTGGCGCGGATCCAAGACTCGAACAGTCGGACGTCGGCGTTGGTCTGCTCTGCGTTGTCCAGCTGCGTCTGGATTGCTTCGAGATCAACCTTCGCAGGCGCCGTGGCTAGACGTTCTTGAGCGAGCTTGAGTTGGCTCTCTGCATCAGCGAGTTCGCGCTTGACTCGCTCGACTTTGTCGGCCCATCCGTCACGGGCGGTACGAGCAACGTCGATCTGGTGGTTGAGGGTCTGGCCGTCCCGGAACTCCTTCAGCAGGTCAGTCACGCTGACGGGCTCAAGGTCGGCCATTTCCTTCGTGACCGGGATTGCGGCCGCTGCAGCCTTCGCGTTCTTCAGCTCGCGGTTGACCTCAGTGCGTTCATCGAAGAGCTCTTTGCGCTCGGCGGCCAGCTTGTCCGGGTCGAACGGCAGCTTCACGAGGGCCAGCAGGGTGGCGAGTTGGTCCTTGTCGGAGAGCTGCGTGAATGCCAGCGGGTCGAGGGAAAGCCTGCCGAGCATGTCATCAAGCTTCGCCTGGCCCTTCGGGTACACGGCGCCATCGCGGGACTTGACGAGAAGGGTCGGTCCGGAGGCGGTGAATTTCCGGGTGACGATGAGGTCTTCGGTTTCGAGGACGATCTCGGCGCGGTCCTCGCCGTCACGGATCGGCTTCGGCGTGGTCTTCCCGTTCACCCCACCCAGTGCCGCGGTGATGCTGTCGAGGATGGACGTCTTGCCCTGCCCATTCTTCCCGGCGACGATGACGAGGTTGCCGTCCGGATCCGGCACGATCTCAACTGCCTTCAGCCTTTTATAGTTGGTGGACTCGAGGCGGATAATCTTGCTCATTCGGCGGGTTCCTTCGCAGTGGTGTTGACGTAGTCGATGAAGTGTTGCGGCGCGTTGTTCTCGGTGAGCCACACGAGATAGCCGGCGACTGTGCCCTCAGCGATCGCCTTGGCCGTATTGGCCTTGACGCCGTCAGGGATAGTGAGGTCAGCCTGTTGCGGGGCATCATCGATTAGCGGCTGTACGGTGAAAGTTCGACGTGATCCGCGAGCAACCGTGATGGGCACGTTCAAGGGCTTGTTGCCGATGTGCGACAGGTGAGAGATCCGAATTCCGCCCGGCACCTCTTTGCCGAACCTGACTGTTGGATCTTTGAAGAGCGTGACCCTCCGGCCAACCCACACAGAGGCTTCATCACCCCATGCGTTCATCAGGACGCGCAGCATGCCAAGCGGCGGACGCCAAGCGCGGCCTTCACCTTCAACGAGTTCGATGTCGTACTTCTGCTCGGCCGCCCCGGGCTTCACCCCGGCGACGGTGAAGGTTCGGGGGCCTCCGGTGAAGTCGTCAGCGTTCCATTGGTCTGAGCGCGGCTCTGCCGTGATTTTCATAGCTTCAACTCCAGTTCTAGGTAGTGGTCGATGCGCTCGGTCATCGGCAGGCCTTCGACGGCGGCCAGGTAGCGGGAAGTGATGTCTTCCGCGTTGGTTTCGAGGATCTTGACCGTTTCGACAATGGCTTGCTGCCACCGGTCGTCTGGTTCGACGCGCTTGGTATAGAGGGGCATCCCACCGCAGTAGGACACGTAGTCGATCCATTCCCTGCCGGATACAAGCAGGCCAGTCTGAAGCTGGGCCATGTTCTCTGCTGGCACTTCGTCTTCGAGGATGGTCTTGAGCTGGATTTTCTGTTTCCGGGACTTGATCTCAATCAGACCGTTCTCGCCAACGAGCCCGTCTGGTGAGTAGCCGATGCGGAATCCCCAGTCGTCGCGGATCATGAAGCCAATCTCTGTGACTGGAGCAAAGTGCTCGGCGTAGATGCTCCGGGCGTAGGGCTCGTCCAGGGCGCCGCGTTCCATGTCTCTTGAAACCTGCATTGGCTCGACATGCCCTGTGATGCGTTCGGCTACGAGCGTGGCAGTGAGGCCACGTGACGTGTCGCTGTTGCTGTCTGCGGCGATCACCCGATCCATCCCGCGTGCGGCTGCTGCCCGCGCTGGGTGGAGTGTTTTGAGTGGTCCTGGTGAGCGCTTCCCGGTGCAAGGGTCAGCGACAAATGCGCCACATTCCGGGCAGTCAGTTTCTATCGCTGATGGCTGGCGTGAAGTCACAAGCTGGCCGACGACAGACGCGGTCGCAATCCCACATCGTGCGGCTAGCCACTCGTCGGACCCTTGCTCAAGGTTTCTGAATACTTGCAGGCTCATGCGTGTGCTCTTCTCTTTTTTGGGGCATGAAAAAGGCCCCTCGTGGGGGGCCGTTGTTATCTGGTGCAGCCGCAGCGGCTGGCTGCGTCGGTTTTCTCATCGTGGTTGACGGCGCTGCACCGGTCAGTGTGGTGGTGACCGCACTTAGGGCAGTACGGGTTACCCACCGGATGCCCTTTCCGTCGCGGCACGGAGGAAGCGGACAATGATGTCCCGCTCGGCCAGGCTCAGGCCCGTCTCTGTTGCCGCAATGAGCTCTTCAAGGGCCTCCCGCACGTTCCCGTAACCGTTCGCGGCCAGCGCCTCTGCGATCTTCGTTGCTTGCGTTTCGTACGGGAGCGTATCCCCTGGCATCTGGTAACTGCCCTTGCGAAGTTCCAGACGGATCGCCTCGGCCATAGACGCGCTCATTGCCCATCCTTGGGGTTGAAGATGTCTTCGAGCTGGGCCGGTGGCATGGCGCGGAACTTCGCGATCAGCCTGTAGTTGCGTTCCGGGTCGAGACCGTAGTTCGGTAATTCGATCGGGCGGGTTGCGGTAGAGATCGTCACGGTCGCCGCAGCTTCCTTGTTGGCGGCGATGATGACGCGCCGCGCTTCCATGACTGTGATGTTGTGCTCGCGGGCCGTCTTGAACACTTCTGCCGGCACCGGGTTCGTCACCGGGTTTCGGGCCATCAACTCGGCGGTCATGGCATTTCCTCGGCCGTGGCCTGAACGGTGTGCTGGATGAGTGACTCGGGCACGGTGACGACGGCTTCCGGGGTCAAGGGTTCGAACGCGGCCGCCGGGACGCGGATCCGCACCTTGACGACGACACAGCCAGGCTCCAAGACGGCCGGCTTGCGCTGAGTCGACTTGATCACTCGCAGCGGTCGGTTCCAAACACCTTCTGTACGGCGCAGTTGCAGGTAGGTGTCCGCCTCGATGTAGCCGCTCATCGCACTTCCCAAATGATGTGATGGCGACCTGGGAGAACGTGCGGGATCAGGTCAGCGAGTCGGCGCGTCAGTGTCCAACGGTTGGCGCGGCGGGGTGTGGGGGTCATTAGAATCCGTATTCCTTTCGGGCAGCGTCCGCATCATCAGCGGCGCGGGTGTCACGCTCGGCGTCGAGCAGGTCGTAATCAATGTCTTCCGGTTCCTCAAGCAACCGGTCATGCCGCATGGCGGCCGGGATCATGGTCGCGGCGCCGAAGATGGACGCCACAAGGACAAGAAACTGAAGACCGTTCATGGGGTTCCTTCTCTCTTCGTTTTGCGGGCCCATGTTCGGGTCACGCCGTGCTTGCGGGATTTGCTGGTCGAGGTCTGGTAGCCGACGGCTTGGATCAGACCTTCTTTGCGGGCGGTCGCGAGAGCCTTGCCCGGCCAGTTCTTGTGTGCCGGGGGCCGCATTTCACGGCGCAGGTCGTCGGCTGAGAACACCTCATGCGCGAGGGAGATCGCGTCGATCGTCGCGACGGCGTCCTCAATCCAGTTGTTGTCCTCAAGGACCGCGGCCTTCATGCGCACATCACAGAAAACTCAGTCCGGAGGGTGTGGACATCGGTGTACTCGTCGTAGGCCTTCATGACGCCGCGTCAACAATCTCGGCGACGCGGTAGGCGAAGTCGATCCCGATGTCAGCGCAATCCCGCGTGGACTCTTCCGCGAAAGCCTGGGCAGCCTCCCGCTCGTCCGCGCCGAATGACCTGACGAACTGCCCGGACCTGCCGCCAACGACGGCGTAGCCGATCACGACGGGTGTCCGGTAGCCAGCGAAGAGGATCGCTCCGGCTACCTTCCTGAGTTCCGGTTCCGCTTCAAGGGTCCAGTTGACCTGCGACCTGATCACGTAAAGCAGGGCGTGGAGATCCGGGTTTGCTTCCTTCTCAGCCTTGATGGCTCGTGCGGTCTGGATCAACTGATCTAGGGCGTTATCTAGGGCGTTCATGCTGCCAACCGCCTGGCCGCATTGGCCTCGTTCTGGGCGGCATGTTCAGCGAGCACGTTCTCGACGGCGGTTTCGCCGGTGGGATCTTGGTGCAGGAGAAAGAAGACGTCGAGGTCGACCGGGCCGCGCTCGTCGTGCAGCTTCTGCATGCGGCGAGCGGTCTTCTTCATCTCGGAAAATGTGGCGGTGATGCCGTGCTTCTTGTTGTAGTTGGCGAGTTTGGACAGGTAATCAGTGTTTTTGGGCATGACAAATAGACCCTTCTTCTCGCAAAGAACACGAGAGTGATGGTTAGTTCATGGGAAGTGCCCAGATGTGGGCGAAGGGTGCCAGAGAGTGGCGAGACCGGCTAAGCGGCGATGCGAGCGGTTAGGCTCGGGGTGATTCTGCTGGGAGGGAGTCGATCCACTCCGCGAGGTCTTCGTGTCGGATGACGCCTTTTGAGTTGGCGTATCGTGCGGCCAGGTTGCCGTCGGTAACTTGCTGGCGGATGGTGCGTTCGCTGTATCCGGTCATTTCGGCGGCTTCAACGAATGTGTAGCTGATCTTCTGTGCCATTGCCTAGGCCGCGCTTCCTGTGAGGGTGGCCGGCAGGAGTGTTGATGGGGGGACGTCTATGGCCCCCGCGATCTTTCCGAATTCTAGGAAGGTGAGGCTTCGTCCGCCGGTGAGGCTTCGGCGTAGTGTCGGGTATGAGATTCCCGTTGCGTCGGATAGGGCTCGGACGTTGGTTCCCTTGACGATCAGGGCGTTGGTGATGCGGTGCGCGATTTCGGCGTCTGTGGCGTGGTTTGAGCCACCTTGGGGAGTAGTCATAAAACTACTGTAAGTACTCGTTCGAGTAATCGCAAGTATCCGAACGAGTAATCTCACGGATGTAATTCAAGTACCCATCTCACTACATGAGTAGTCGGATGCCTTGCAAATCGACCCGAACGGATACTAAAGTTTCTCATATGGCTACTTATGGAGAGCGTTTAGAAGCGGCGCTCGCAAAACAGATCACTGTTGAGCTGGCAGAACGCGGCATGACACAGAAGGACCTGGCCGAGGCGGTAGGCATCGGGCGGCCCGCAATGAACCACTACATCAAGGGTCACAAGTCGATGCCGATGCCTACCTTCTTCAAGGTTGCCGAGGCGCTTGGGCTTACTGCTCAGGTTCTGATGGAGCGGGCTGAGGCTCGACTCTCCTAATGAGCGTCGACGCAAGTATGCCAGCCATGGCCGCGCAGTCGCCTAGATCCTTTACCGTCCGGATCGCCACCGTTACGCCATGAAGTGATACGCCCGCCATCATTGATGCTCCCCATTTTTTCGAAGATATGTTCTAGTCAAGACCATAGTCGATGCATCCGACAAAGCGCATACACGACGACTCTGAAAGTTTCCTGAGGCCACTTTCGCTGGGGCCAATCTACCCCATATGGGGTAGGAGCTTTTAATCTCGTCTCTGATGTCCAAGATTGCCCCGAAGGGAGCTGTATCGTAACGCGCTTCTAGTCCATATGGACTTATCTACGCCATATGGGGTAGAATCGCGCCCCTCAAGGATTCAGGCCCGAGGGGGCTTTACGATCATGTCTATGCCCACAGGTAAACAGCCGGAAGCCGGCCCGTTCGCGCGCGCCATTTCGGCTGAGATCCGCGAATCTATGGCACGTCAGCGGGTAAGCGGCCCTATGCTAGCCGGGCGGACGGGCATCTCGCAGAGCTACTTGTCGCGGCGGTTACTGGACAAGGTCGCATTCACGGCCAACGACATCGAGGCGATCTGCAAGGCCCTCGGCGAAGATATCCTGGCGCTCATCGCGGCGGCCGTCGAGGCCGCTGGACTTTCCACCGAGACTCCCCCGGACAGCGAGTAGCCCTGCAAGCCTCATAAACGCAGAAAAGCGCCCCTACCGAATCGAGTCGCTAGGGGCGCTTTCGGCTACTAGACCTTCGGAGCTTCAAGCAGGAGCTGGGACATCTTTTCCAGCGCCCCAGTGAGGCGCTTGATGTCTACCTTCGTCCGATAGTCCTTGCTCATCTGTATCGTGCTGTGGCCGACGATGTCCTTGATGGTGTCCCAGTCGACGCCGGCGGCGTGGAGCAGGTCGACGGTTGTGTGACGGGCGCCGTGAAGCACGACGTCGTCTGGCAGTCCAGCTTCGGCCAGCAGGTTCGCCCATTCGTCCGTTGCGCGGTCAGGGTCCCAGGGGCTCCCCCGGTCTAGGAAGATGAGCCCGTCGCCGCGGCCCTGCATGTGGAGCGCGAGAATCGACTTGAGAGGTTCCACGAGTGGGACGATTCGCCAGCCTGAGTCTGACTTGGGGCGGGTCAGGTAGAGCGTCCCTTGCAGATGCCGATACTCATAGTCCGCCGGCGCTTTGCTAATGTTCGTGATTCGCTGGAGCTGCCACGAGAGGTCAAGGCTGTCGCCATTGACTCGGTCACGTTCGATGCCGAGGACTTCGCCGCGGCGCGCCCCGGTCAGCAGGTAAGTGGCCCAGAGCGCCCGATCGTCGCGTGTCGTGAGGAATGCGAGCAGCTCAATTGCCTGGTCGAGGTCGAGAGCTTTCTGTGTCTTCTTGGCCTTCGCAGGCGGGTCCACCATTTCGCAGACATTCCGAGTTGCCTTGCCTTCCCGCATTGCCGTTTTGAGCGCCGACGAGAGGACAGCGTGAGCCTTGATGGCGGTGTCCGGCCCGACCATGACAGTTCCCTCGGGCCAGTCCTTCGGATCTGTTCCACGCAGCTTGAGGCTCTTCGGCGTGGCGGCGATGGCTTTGAACATGCCGCGCACATGGTCGGCTGTGAGAGCGTCGATTTTGTGGTTGCCGAGAATCGGGATGAGGTATCCGCGAGTCGTCGAAGTGTAGGCGGCATAGGATGACGGCCGGATCTCGTTAGGGACGATGTCGTCGATCCACCGCTCCAGCCAAGTTCCGAGCCTGAGGCCCGACGTCGGCAAATCCCCGAGTTTGCTGAGTTCCCTCTTGGCCTTGGTCATCTCGGCCATGGCTTGCTTCTTGTCTTTTCGCCGGATGACCTTCTGTCGACGTTTCCCGCCGTGCGATGGTAGCTCGATCCTTACCGTCCAAAACCCTCTCGAGTCTTTGAACAGCGCGCCCTCGCCCTTGCCACGTGTTTTCTTTTTTGGGGGCTTGGGATCTGCTTGCGCCGCCGGACTGGCCGCCGCGGCTACCATGCCGCCACCATGGCCGTGTGCGCGGCGTCGCGAGCCGCCTGGGCGGCCTTCAGTTGTGCCGAGTACTCACGAGCGCTCACGGTCTTGTCAGGGTGATCGATCAGGAATAGCAGCCAGCTCCGGGCGACCTCATACGCCCCTCGTTTTACCTCGAACTCTGCTGGCATTTCCTGTCCCCTTTTCGTGAATCAAGCCGGTGTACTCATTGGTGTACTCATAACTATGCCGGAATAGTCCGGCACGCGCCACCAAAATTGGCTAGATTCCGCTATTTTTCAGTGTCGAGTGACGTCCCAAGCCTCTCACAGTTTCACTCGTAATGAAAAGGTCATCAGTTCGATTCTGATAGGAAGCTCGAAAAGCCCCGCCATTCCACGGATTTGGCGGGGCTTATTTTTTGCTCCGAGGTCCGGGCCCTCAGGCCGTTGGCCGGAGCGTTTTGGCGTTGGGTGCTCGATGAAATCCAGGCCGCAGACGTTCGAGCAAACGTCCCTCGGAAGCGCTGACTCGTCCGTGGCTTGGTCGATCGCATGACTGGCCTCATGAGGACCTCTACAGGCCGGCCGTCAGGGAAAGAATCGCGATGATGAATCCGAGGACAATCCAACAGACCGCCAGGACGCGAACCTGCGTGGTGCCTCGCTGTGTCCACCACGCGAGATCGGCAGTAGCCGAAACCCACGTACGGATCTTGGCAGCGCGACGCGCCAGCGGCCGTGCGATAGCCCAACTAAACAGGCCCGCGACGACCATCAAGAGCCCGAATAACACTCCAGGAGCCATCGAATCACCTCGCCAAAACCGCCACTGAGCAGGGCCACTTAGGAACAGCGCAACTGCTCCCGAGGTGTCGGTGACGGTGACCAGAACGGTGCCGACACACGTCACCCACGCCCACGCAGCGGCAACGGGAGCGACCCCCGTTCCTTGAGACTTCTCCGCAATGCCACCCCTCCACTGATCGCCCTTGACCAAAGAGTAAGGGCTACCATCCTGCCGCGACAGAGGTCCGGCCGGAACGCCGCCTTTACTGAGAGACCGTGCCGTGCGCGCGCCTGAGGTCTTGTCTGCATACCGTTGCCAACACCGAGAACCTTGACCAGCGACGTTCCGTGGCAGACGATGTTCGCATCGTGCTGCGTTGACGCTCACTCCCGAGCTGCTCCAAGTGGCGGCTATCAGGGGGACAGCATGGCAAACGTGACGGTCGATCCGGACATTTTTGAAAGTCAGGGCGAGCGGTCTGAGGGGATCTTCGATGGCTGGGACGGGCCTTCACCGTTCTTCCTGGTCATTTCGGACGAAACGGACAAAGCGGCGGAGGCACTCCATGTTGCGATAGGACGATGCATGCGTGTTGACGGCAATGGCAATGAGCTGACCGCCGCCGAGATGGCAAGCACCGGCGAATACACCGCAAATTACTGCTCCCCGTTCTACCTCACAGACAGAGGCCGGATGGCGTACTTGGACACAAACCCCGGGTGACCGAATGACATACGTTTTCAGAGGTGGACTTTCGATCCCCGGACGGTTCAGGATCCAAGGGCCGTGGGTCATACTCACCATGAGCGCCTCGCAGCTTGAGTTCCGCCCCCGGTCCCGGTGGTGGGCGCGCCGCTTCGGCCCTTGGCGGCTCGAGCGTTCGGCCGTCCGCGAGATCTATCCGGGGCGTCCGCATTTCATCTTTTCCTGGACTCCGGTGAACTTCCTCACCAAGGAGAACATGCCGTGGATATTTATGGCCGAATGGCCGGAGGGGGTCCTTGGAGCCGCGGAAGGGCTCGGTTACCCGGTTCGCTATGGCGACCAGATCCCGTGACTGCGCGCCTTCCGGATCGCTTTCGCGCAATCGGGATGGGAACGCCGTCGCCTTGGTCAGTCGATCAATCGGACGGTGGCGAAATGCTCTTCGCAGGAGCTGTAGATCCGCTCGGTCCGTGGTCCTGCGCGAACAGGGAATCCGGTATGCCGACGCTCGTCCACGGAGGAAGGTCCTCGGTGGCCACTCCTAGAAACTCCGCCGCAAGCCGCGCAGCGTGCGCGTTCTTCCGGCGGCCGATCAGAGCTAGCACGGCAATGACGGAAGCTTGAACAATTGCAGGAAGCACCCAGACCGGATTTCTTTCAGACACGCCAATGAGGCCGACAATCAACGCCGGGCCTCCGCCGCCGGCGGTCAGGAGGGCCGCGAACGTGTACTTTCGGGCGTCCGCGCGCATGTTCCCGGCGGCGGCGCCGAATCTGTTGACGAGTCGGGCGCGGGTTGACTTCGCCCTCACCAGTTCCAGGTTTGTCTCATTGATTCTTCTCGCCGTCGCGGCCGCCTCGGCTGCGTCCTGCCGGGACATCCTGACCGCGCGGGGATATAGGGCGCGGGAAGCGGCCCAGCGTTTGGTGAGCTCCGACTGCGCAAGCCTCGGCTCCCCGGCGGCCCTGACTTCCACGCCGGAGCGCGGGTCGAGTTGAGGGAGCGTCCTGTAGTACATCCCGTACTTTGAGAAGCTCTGCAGGGTCGTGTAGCCATGCCGATACTCTCTGCGGCCCTTGAAGGTGGAGACCGCGCCCGACACGGCCGCGGTGAGTCCTGCGAGCAGGAGCATGCAGTAAAACGCGATGGCGAGGTTGGTAACACCGGCGCCATTGTTGCTGGCGATCGCAAACCCAACCATGAGTATGCCCGTGCCTAGGAAGGCCAGGAGACTTGTTGTGGAGGTCCGCTGCCAGGCTGCGGCGCTGAAACCCTTGAGCACGGGATACCGGACCGTCGGCTCCCACGGCGCGGTCGGGACCGCGCCGCCGCCCTGGTCCTTAATGGTGTGAAGCACGTGAGCCTCCTGGGGATTCCACCGGACCAAGTCGGCCTTTAGACTTCGTGAGCCGGTTCATCTGCCGCTTGGCCCCGGTGCCGGGTCTTTCTCTGGCCACGTTGTGTAGCCGAGTTTCCGCTCGGCGTAGTAGGGGCGGATCGCGAGGACAGCGATCACCATGGCCCCGGCGCACAGGGCGATGGCAAGCCAAAGGGGCACCAGCGGTATCCACGTCGGGAAGGCATAGTGGGTGGCGGCGTCGATCAGTGCCAGCGGTGCTCCAACCCCCAAGGCGGCCAGGATCCCTTTGATGAAAGGAACGGCCCGGATCAGCCACATTCCCGCCGGCGGCTGGACAGGCAGCGTGTCCCATTGGCTACGTGGAACGAACCTCACCTCGGCCATTCAAACCCTCCCCACAGGCAATCGACGCTTCGCTGTCATTGAACGTCATGCTACACAGAAACTGCCCATTCGTTTCGGCCAGGGGATTCACCTACATGGTCATGGCCGAGGTTGTTCAGAATCGTCAAGATGATTGCGGCGAGTAGAGGGACCGGTGGCCATTAACCGAGCGGGCTACCTGTGAACGAAATGAATGACGTGACGTCCGTCCGGCATCAGAGTAGGTAGTTCGCTTTCAAGGCTCCGACACACCCGTGGATTCCCGGCCTGCAGGCATGCTTCCACGCCATATCGTAGGCTCGCCTGACACCATTCCAGGAGAAAGAACAGACCTCATGAGCAGTGTTCCTCCACCTCCCGAAAAGCGCTGGCCGTCCGACGCCCCGCAGATACCTAATCCATACGCACCAGTCCAGCCACGCGCTCCGTTCAGCAAGGCGGCAATAGCGGGTTTCATCATCAGCTGCGTCGGGCTTTTCGTCTTTGCCATGGTGGGCCCGCTCGGGACCGCCATCTCAGGCCTTGGCTTCCGGCGGGCCAGAGAGCGTGGGTTGCGTGGTCGCGGGCTCGCCATCGCGGGCATGATCATCGGTGTCGCCGATTTTGCGTTCTATCTCATCGCCCGGTACCTCCTTCATCCGTGATGCACAGCTGGCCAGGTGGCCCTATTTGCCCGCACCCTGCCCGCAGGGTTTGTGTACCCGTGGCCAGTCCTTCGGCTGCATGAATTCCACGAAGCTCTGTGAGGTCGCCGAAGGCGTTGAAACCCGGGGCGAGTAGGCTGCCCGGCGCGCCGGGCGCTGCGAAGTTCAGGCAACAGGATAGAAAAGATGGGCGGGAGTTACCGGCTTCCGCCCGTCGTCCCCTTTCCGGAGGACGGACTTCCGAGCCGCTGAACACTTGAGGGTCATGAACTTCCGCAATCGCCTCGCCCTGCCCGCCGCGTTCCTCTTTGCTGCATTGGCCCTCGCCGGATGTCAGCAGGGAACCCACCCCGCCGATGCGATGACCAAGGCCGCGTCGCCGGCCGTTCCCCAGGCAGTGGCGCCCGTTCCCGGGGGCGCCCCCTCGGGTGCAGCGGCTGCAGCCGTGAAGTCCATCCACTCCCCCGGCATGGTCGCTACCGACGAGCAGCTTGCTGCCGGACAGTGTTCCGCCAAAGTGGTCGACGCCGCCACGGGCGAGTACCTGCCGGACCCGGCCTGCACTCCCGGGGCAACAGATCCCGCGGTTACCCAAGAGAACCTCGATTCGACGATCTGCATGAGCGGCTATACGGCCACGGTGCGCCCGCCCGCTTCGAATACGGACAAGGTGAAGGCCGAGAGCCTGCGCGAATACGGCCAGACTGCCGCGAAGACCACGGAATACGACCATCTCATCAGCCTTGAGCTCGGCGGCACCAACTCCGTGTCGAATCTGTGGCCTGAGCCGAACAAGGCGAGCGCCACGGGCACCACGAACCCGAAAGACGCGGTGGAGAACACTCTGCACAAGGCCATCTGCACCCACAAGGTCACCCTGTCAGCTGCCCAGAATGCGATCGCCCACAACTGGGTCACCGCGGTCAAAGACCTCGGTTTGTAGCAGCGCGGACCGCTGCATTGACCATCCGGGATCTCTCAAATCCCGACGGCGGCCCTCATGCAATCCAGACCCTCTTGCAAGGAGCAATCGACGCGTTCGGCAGCAAATGGGGGTCAAGGAGCGCATCGTAGGATAGAGCGTGCCTGTCCCGCTCCCCTACAAAGTGGGCTGGCACTTTCCTTGACCAACGAGGGAGAGCCCGGTGAGGTCGCCGGCGCCGAACGAAACCACTCCTGGGGTCTCCGAGGGATTCATGATCTGGCTAGGGTCGTTGACATGGTCCAGGCCAACCACGTGACCGAGCTCGTGCTCGATCACAGCCCTCACCTGTTCCGTTCCGAGTTCCGCCGACATCCGTTGGAGTGCAGGGCCGTTCAGCTCCACCTGCCCGCTGACGTAGGTGAAGCCGGTATTCCCAAAGCTGACAGCTTCGCTGCCTCCCAGGCCCATGACAGTTTCCCCTTGCGCGGGATTCGTGAATTTCGGTTGTTCGGCGTGGGTCTCCCAGGCGATGAGCACCGGAGCCCAACGGTCCCCGTACCGATCCTTCTGATATGACCGATGGCCCGCGGATGGAGCCTCTGTCGTGTCGCCGTCGTTGACGAAGGTCAGTCCAGTTGCGTGGGAGATCGCAGTGACAGCTTCCTGGATGAGCTCGGGGCCGACTGCCGGTGAGTTGTCGGGGCGGGTGACGTAATGGATCGCCCGGCACGGATCATAGGTGACCGGACTGCCGTCCTCACCCTTCTGCAGGAAGGCGTATGACTTGCTGGTCACGGTCAGCGGTGCAGGCTGACCAAGGGGGCTCGGGTTTTCCCCGATACCCGCCGGTGGATGATCCTTTGCGCCGGCTGCAGGACCGCCGGGTGCCAAGGGCCCGATCGCACCCGGATTGGCGATGCCATTTAGTCCACCAAGTCCGTTCAGCCCGGGCACAAAGGGGCCTACGAAATAGAGCCCAGCCAGAAGCACAACAATCCCGGCGACGATCGAAACAGCTCTAGCAACCCGCCGCAGTTTCTTGGGTCGCGGGGTAGGATCAGCTGCTTCGCGCCAGGCAGTCGGCGTCGGCGTACGTTCTCCCAGCATTTCTTCGAGCTTCCACAGCGGAATACGTTCCGGCACTTTCCGCGGCCCAGATGCCGAGCCTCCGGTGATCTCCCCGAAGATGCCTTCGTTGTCCCTCGAATCCCCCATCGTCAGAGTTTATCCCCCGTCCGAACAGACATCCCATATTCCGGGCCACATCAAGGGCCTTCGGAACAACGCGCGCTCTTAGGTCATCGGAAATACTCTGAATCCATCCTTGGACCGGCTTACGCCCCAGAGCAAGACGGACCCGTCGAGCCTTCGGACGGCGATGGACCGTTGGACGCTCAAGATGTCCACATCCTGCGGGTAGTCGCACTCGGTGTGCGCTGTGAACTCATCGGCGAATCTGCGGTTGAAGATGAGAGCAAGCCCCTTCCACTTCCGTTTCTCGTACGTGGACAACCCGAAAGAGAAAGCCACCGCGATTCCCGCGACGATGAACAGAGGCCATTTGGGAAGTTCAGCCGACCCGAACAAGGTGACACCCGACAGGATCCAGAACAGGAGGAAGAAAACTCCCGACATGATCCTGACGGCTCTGTATTTCCTCGCTTCGGGGAATGCAACAGTGAAGCCCGTGCGACGATCATCCATGAGGCGCCCCGATCCGCGTTGCAAAGTGCGTTTCTTGCTAGTGAACCAAGAATGTCGAACCGACGATAGAACCTGGCCTCATCCGGCGGGGTGCCTCCGGAGTGACGGCAACGTCGTCGAGTCCCCGGGGTGGTAGAGGCGCCTAGCCATCGGGAAGGCCGAATCGGATTTGAAATCCAAACCCGAAGCATGCTTAGTATGTAGTAACGGCCGTATCGATCGGCTGCCGAACCAGAGGAGGAAACACCATGGGACTAGGCGACAAGATTGAGAACGCTGCCGAGAAGGCTGGCGGCAAGGGCAAGGAAGCTGCCGGGAACGCCACAGGCGATGAAAACCTGAAGGCGGAGGGCAAGGCCGACCAAGCCAAGGGCGATTTGAAGCAGGCCGGCGAGAAGGTCAAGGACGCCTTCAAAAAGGACTGACCTGACCCGTAGAGCAAAGGGCGCATCCCAGCGGGGTGCGCCCTTCGCCGTGCCCGGTACTTGATTCCAGACGGGCTCCCGCGGGCAAACACTCCGCATACTTACTAATCATGGACGCCGGGCAACCTCACCGTTACTGTGATCACACCCGATGTTGCTCATCCGGGGACTGTGTCAATGGAGTCGCAGTGAAATCACATCTGGGGGATTTGATGACAACGCTGGTTCAGTCCGAGGGCGAATTACACCACGACGCAGAGGTCGACACCGTTTCCGGCGTGGACGGCGGTGGAGCGGGGTTCAGCCCAGAACATGAAAATGTCAGGATTGAGGACGCAGGTGAAGGGATCCTCAGGATCATCTTGCGCCCAGGAGGCCGAATCACCGCAGAAGACGGGGGTCTTGTCCAGGAGCGGTACCTGGCGCTGACGGGCGGAAGGGGCGCTGCGGTCCTACTTCAGGTCATCGGCGTCGAGTCTGTCAGCCGCGACGCCGTCCGATTCTTCAGCGAAGCGGCCACGATCACGGCCTTCGCGATTCTGGGTAGCACGCCGGTGGACCGTGTCATTGCCCACGGCAGGCACGGGCTCCCCGCACCGCAGTGCCCCACCCGGTATTTCTCCGATGAACAAGAAGCCTGGGGGTGGTTGCGCGAGCTGCGTCCTGATGCCGCAAAATCCGGCACCAGGACGTCTTCGAAGTACACCGCCCCAAGCCCTCCCCTCTGAACAACGCGGGGTCACTTACGGCCCATTTGGTGCCGCTGAATGGGCCGTAAGTGACCCCGCATTGCGAGATCCCGCGTTGTGAACTGCGCGAGTTAAGAACTATGCGAAGTCCGAGACTGCCGGATCCGGTCCGATGCGGCCTTCGGCGCCTCGGTCCAGGCCGTTGATGGCCTCGATGTCGGCCTCATCCAAGGTGACGCCAAGGGCTGCGAAGTTCTCCTGGATCCGGGACTCGGTCACGGACTTGGGGATCACAACGTTGCCGATCGCGAGGTGCCAGGCGATAACCACCTGCGCCGGGGTGGCGCCGTGCTTGGCAGCAATCTGCGCGATGGTGGCGTTCTCAAGGAGCTCGCCACCCTGGCCAAGAGGCGACCAGGCCTGCGTCAAAATGCCCCGGGCAGCGGCGAACTCACGGAGTTCGGACTGGTTGAAGAACGGGTGGAGCTCGATCTGGTGGATCGCCGGAACCACGCCGGTCTCGTCGATCAGGCGCTGCAGGCCTTCCTTGCTGAAGTTGGAGACGCCGATGGACTTGATGCGTCCGCGCTTCTGGAGCTCGATGAGGGCCTTCCACGTGTCCACGAACTTGTCCTGCTTGGGCTGCATCCAGTGGATCAGGTACAGGTCAAGGGTTTCCAGGCCGAGGCGGTTCATGGACTCTTCGAAAGCCGCGAACGTGGACTCGTAGCCCTGGTCCGCATTCCACAGCTTGGTGGTGATGAAGATTTCCTCGGGCTTGAGGCCGGAGGATGCTATGGCGCGTCCTACGCCTGCCTCGTTGCCGTAGATCTTGGCGGTATCGATGTGGCGGTAGCCGGCGTCGAAGGCCCGACGCACCACCTTTTCGGCTACATCGTCATCAACCTGCCACACCCCGTAGCCGAGCTGGGGGATGGAGTTGCCGTCGTTAAAAGTAAGGTTCGGTGACGAAGTCATGGCTTCCATCCTGCCAGCCGTGCACACGGAGTGGCTACGGATTCCAGCCCCTCTAAGCTAGGCGCTTAATAGTTGTTACGTGGGAATAGACGCGTCTGCACCTAACTCGCCGAACTCTATGAGCCGGCTTTGGTCCCGAGCAACCGTTCGGCATCCTCGACGTGCTCGTAAACGGCTTCGGCGCGTCGCCGTACCGAAGCCGCACCCACAGGAACGGGCCCGACGGCGAGACGCAGCATCGCGGCCGCCTCCGCCGTCGTGGCAAGAGAGTTACCCGCTTTGGACAGCGCGCGGTGGACACCTGCGAGCGATCCCGGAATATCCAGCCCGTCACTGGGCGAACGGAGCTGGGCCTCCACGCAGACCGCACGTACCCTGGACGACAAGTCCGCCAGTTCGTTGGCAATGGCTACGAGTTCGCCGTAGAGCTGCTCGTCTTCGACACCTTCCAGCACCTGGTGATAGCGATCAAGGCCGCGGTGAAATCGGTCGTGGGCACGGCGCCACAATCCTTTGCCAAGTTCAGCGTCATCCTTCCGCCCCTGCCGGACGGCCCCAAAGAATCCCAAACCAGCGCTCAGAGGTACTGGCCCGGACCGTGGTCCGGATCTTCAACTCGAGCAGGTTTGCCTGGTTCCGCTTCTTTGCCGGGAAGGTGGGCACGCTGGGGCTCACCGTTCTCCCCGATAACGACTCCGGGAGCAATCATGGTTCCGGGCGGGAGCTGGCGAAGCTGCAGCTGGGCAACAGCGTGCTCCCGGGCTGCCTGCTGGGCGGCGATGGCGGTCTGGATTCCGTGGAACAAGCCCTCGAGCCAGCCGACAAGCTGCGCCTGCGCAATCCGGAGCTCAGCGTCGGAAGGGGTCGCATTTTCAGGGAAAGGGAGGCTGATACGTTCCAGCTCCTCCACTAGTTCCGGAGCGAGGCCCTCTTCCAACTCTTTGATGGAGCGTTCGTGGATCGCGGCAAGGCGTCCGCGCGCTGCCTCGTCCAGGGGAGCGCTCTTCACTTCTTCGAGGAGCTGGCGGATCATGGTGCCGATCCGCATGACCTTGGCTGGTTCGTCGACGAGGTCCTGGAGGGTGCTGCCCTTCTTGGCGCCAGGCTTCCCGTCGGCCCTGGGGCCCGCTTCCGATGTGCTCTGTGCCGTGCCAGCGTCCAAGGTTGTGCCCTCCACCGGGATGTCGTCAAAACTCTCGCCACTGGGTTGAGTGTCGTCCTGATCGCTCATGCGTTTATACTCTCATGTGCCGCAACTCAGCCCAGCGCCTTGACCAGTATTTCGCCTTCGTCCTTAGCGAAACCACATTTTTCGTAGAAACCCGTTGCATAGAGGTTGGCCGGGACCCAGACTTCTTCCAGCCCGTGTTCCCGCATCCACTCCTCCATGACTGCCAGAAGGGACCGGCCGATACCGCGGCGGCGCCACTGCGCATGGGTCCCCATTTCCATGAGGAGCAGTTCCGCCCAGGGCCCGGCATTACGGCGGCGCTGAATGCAGCAGTGGAGGAATCCCACCATCCCCCCGCCGAGCTCAGCCAGCCAAAACAGCACGGCGGCGTCGCCCAGGAAGGAGCGGGCGCCGTCGTACGTCAACGCGCCCGACGGCGGGACTGAAGGATCTTCGTCGAACAAGTTATCCATCTCCGCCAGGCTGATCAGCGCGCCGGCGTCATCGGGACCAAGCAGCCGGATCCGGACGTCGGCATTCGTCAATGTTTCGATGTCAGCACCTCCCCTGCGGAGCAGTCTATGCGGTGGTTGTCCCGTTGCCGCGGACGATTCCGATCACGCCATTGCTGGCGCCATTCGACTGCTGGACCAGCCTGGCTTCGCAAAGATCCAGCCAGCGGGCCTCCGCCTCGGCATGGAAGATCAGGGAGTCCAGGACAAGCAGCCTGGCGGTATCGGTCACTCTTTGGTTGGCGGCCAGGTCCTTGCGATCCTGTGTGTACTCCTGCAGTTCCCGCAGGGATATCTCACGTTGGGCCTGGATGAGAGCGTGTGCGTCGGTCCCCGCCGTCGAGACGGCCAACGCCAGCTTGATGGCCAATTCGTTCCTCGGCGGCGCTCCACGATCCACCGCAATTGAAAACCATCGGCGGATCTCCGCAGTCCCCGCGTCGGTGATGCTGAAAAGCACGTGGCCTCGGCCGTCGTCGCCCTCTTTGCGGACCAAAGCGTCGCGCTCCAGCCGGTTCAACGTGGTGTACACCTGCCCGATGTTCAGCGGCCAGACGGATCCCGTGCGTTCCTCGAACGCCGCCCGCAATTGGTATCCGTAGCGTGGTTGCTCCTGAAGCAATGCCAGGATGCTGTACCGGATGGACATCGCTCTCCTTCGTGCTGCCGGTTTTGCGGATGTCGCTAGAGCAGCAGAAGGACCTTGCCCATGTGCTCGCCGGAATCGAAGTACTCGTGGGCTTCGCGGACCTGCTCCAAAGGGAACGACTTGGCCACAAGCGGCTTGATCCGGCCGTCGGCCAGCATCGGCCAGACCGATTCGCGGACGGCGTTCATAATGACACCTTTTTCGGCGACCGGCCGCGGGCGCAGGGCTGTGCCGATGATCGCCGCACGTTTGCTGACCAGCTGGCCGAGGTTGAGTTCGCCCTTGACGCCACCCTGCAGCCCGATCACCACCAGCCTTCCGTAGTCCGCGAGTGCTTCCACGTTCTGCTGCAGGTATTTGGCACCGACGACGTCGAGAATCACGTCCGCGCCTTTGCCGCCGTTTTGTGCCTTGAGGCTTTCGGCGAAATCTTCTTCCGCGTAGTTGATGGCGATGTCGGCTCCGAGGAAGGCTTTCGCGGTTCCGACCTTTTCGGCCGTTCCGGCCGTCGTCGCGACCGTGGCACCGTACGCTTTGGCGAGTTGGATGGCCATGGTGCCGATGCCGCCAGTGGCGCCGTGGATCAGTACCGTCTCACCCGCTTGCAGTTGTGCAGTCATGATGAGGTTCGAGTACACCGTGGCGGCTACCTCAGGCAAGGACGCGGCGGTGACCAGATCCACGCCGTCGGGCAATCGCAAGACCTGCTCCGCGGGGACAGCAACCTGCTGTGCATAGCCGCCACCCGAAAGCAGCGCCACTACCTTGTCACCCACGGAAAACGGTTTGCTCACCTCGGGCCCGAACGCTGCAATCCGGCCGGAGACTTCAAGGCCGGGAATGTCGGACGCTCCCGGTGGTGGCGGGTAGAAACCGCGGCGCTGCTGGACATCGGCCCTGTTGAGACCTGCGGCGACGACGTCGATGAGAACCTCGCCGGGGCCGGGAACCGGAGCAGGGACGTCGCGGATTTCCAGAACCTCGGGTCCGCCCGGTTCGGAGATGTAGACGGCTTTCATAGAGTGCTCCCGATCTTGCTCAGTGCAATTGGCCTTTCAGACACCTTAACCGCGTTAATCGCGGAGGCAGGTTTTTGGCACAGCCAACTCCCTATGAAACACTACTAGGCAGGGAAGGTTGTCCGAGCGGCCTAAGGAGCTGGTCTTGAAAACCAGTGTGCGGTAACCCCGCACCAAGGGTTCAAATCCCTTACCTTCCGCGTGGCGCGCTTTAAGGCGCGAACTGGCAGCAGATGCCCACAGAATCGCTTCTTGTGGGCATCTGCTGCTTTTTCGACGGCGCTAGCCAGTTCAGTAGCTGCGGTCCCCGAATCGGCGCTGCACGTCGAGCAGGAACTTGAGCCCGCCGTCAGACAGTTCCGAGTTCCGGAGACTCCAGCTGGCCGACTCCCGCAACGCCAGGCACCGGAGGGTCCGGCTGTTGTCCAGATCCAGGTGCCAGGCGTCATCCAAGGGAATCTCGGTGCCGCCAGGCATCCGGTAACCCTTTGCGTGGAGCGCCGACTGAATCACTTCCCGGCGCACGTTGTACGGGGGCGCCTCGCCGCTAACAGCCCAATGGACCAGCAGGCGCATGACCTCTTTGTCGACGCCGTGCTGCGGAAAGGCGAACCGCTCGGCCAGATAGTCCCACAGGGCTGCAGGATCCTGCACAGCGTGACGGCCAGCGGGGGTGAGGACCAGCCTTCCTTTAAACTTGCGTAACAGTTTCCAATCCTGCAGTTGTTCACGAAGGTCCAGGATCGGAACAACGTTGTTTTCATTTCGCCCCGGCATCGGCCACTCATCATCCCAGCCGAGCTGGGTCATGGCCCGTTTGACTATTGCGGGTTTGAGGTAGCCGGCGGATGTCAGTTCCAGCCCGTCCGGGTGTGCTGCATTTAGAAACCACGAAACCGGGCCAAGGACGGTCTCCCTGTCTTCCGGTGTAGCGTCGCCCGGCCAGATCCGTCGTGCCAGTTGGCGCAGCTGCCCATTCACCGCGACGAGATCGAAGTCGGTGGGGTCGAAATCGGCTGCCGGCTGATGGGTTACCAATTCGAGCCACTTCGCGCACTGGCCATGCTCGGAGTGGCCAGGGTTGCCAAGCACGGCCACCACATTCGCGTAGCCCGCTGCCCCGCCGGAGTCTTCCAGGGGTCCCCGCATCGCGCCATCGAGGCAGGCAACGGTGTTTTCAGGGAGAGTGGCCGGGCCCACGACCTCGATCTCGTGAATCCACGAATCACCAAAATCGTACTCGTACTCCAGCGGAGCTTTACCCGGCCGGGCCGGGTCAATGAGCTCAAGCAGCCCGACGTCGGCAGCAAGCTCGGCGCCGGGTTGCACGCCGTCGTCGTCGGTTCCGATGATGATCCGGCGGACGCCCTTACGATCGACACCGCTAACGCCGTAAAGGTGGCAATCCTTCCAACCGAAGGCCGTCTGAATGCTTCCGTGCAGCACAGCGACGGTGGCCGACTCGGGGAGGACCACCCGCCTCCAAATGAGCGGTTCAGTATCGCGAATTTCTATGCGGAGCTCGACGGCGGGAAACTGCTTGGGTGCGTCCATATCGGCCATTCTGCCAGTAGGGGCAGCGCCCTGATGCAGCCTAGACGGCTACTTCGACATATCCGTCCACCAAACGGGTGGCGTAGCTTGCAAGCCGCAGTTCGGGGTTGGTAAAGCATTCGCCGGTTTCCAGGTCGTACACCTCTTTGTGAAGCGGCGAGGCGATCGTGGGACGGCTGCCCCGGGAACCGACGATTCCCCGCGCCATGACGTTGGAGAGGGTTGCGGGGTCCTGCTGGGATACGGCCAGGACTTCATCCGGCGTGGTGCGGAAGAGCGCTACTTGCCTGCCTCCGACCAGGGCAGCTTCGCCCCAGGCCGGTTCCAGCTCGTCGATCGCGCAGACGCGGTGCCAGCCCGACGCGGTCGGTGCGCTCTGCTGTTGTTCCTTTTCACGATCCAGAATTACGGTCATTTCAGCCCCTATCGCTTAGCCTGCCGGTCCGGCGGATCCAATTCCGCCATCCGGCACGGGCCGTTTGCGGCCACAACTTCACGGTAGGCCCGCCATGTTTCGCCGGAATGCAATCAATGTGTCCTGCTCGTAAAGGAGACCTCACATAACCGCAATCCTCACCGTGATGCCGAAGTTAAGCCCCCGAAACAAAAGGGAAACTGACGCGAAACTGCGCGTCTTTAGTCTGAAGTGACAAGTCGCGGATGACGGTTCTGCGGCACATGCGAAAGGCCGCCAGTGACCGGACATACTTCCCCTTCAGAGAACCCGCGCCGCATTGTCGTCGCGGGCGGAGGCCCTGCGGCCCACCGTTTTGCCGATGCCATGCATACCCGCGGCCTCGAGGGCTGGCACGTCACGGTCCTCACCGAGGAAGCGCACCTTCCCTATGACCGGGTCACGCTGAGCAAGGCGCTCATCGAGGTGGACTACGACCTCACCCTCGGGCACGCGTCGATGTGGGACCACGATGCCCTGGACCTGCGGACTGGCGAGCGGGTGGTCAAGATCAACCCCGAAGCCAAGTCCGTGGAAACCGCTGCCGGCAACAGCTACGAATACGATGCACTCGTGGTCGCGACGGGTTCGAACGCCGCGCGCCTCCCGATCCCGGGCGCCGAACACACCCACGTCTACCGAACGCTCGAAGACGTCTGGGCCATCAACAAGGCGATCACCGAACTCACCGCGAAACTGGGACGCAGGATCAAAGCCGTCACAATCGGCGGCGGCCTCCTGGGCCTTGAATCGGCCGCCGGGACTGAGCGGCTTGGCGCCACCCCGATCGTCATCGACGGTGCGCCTTGGCTGATGGCAACGCAGCTCGACGAAGGCGCTGGCCAGGCAATGGGCCGGCTCATCAAGGACAAAGGCTTCGAAATCCACGGCGGCGTGTTCCCCTCGGAAGTATTGTCCGACGACGGCCAGGTCACCGGCGTCCTCATGGCTGACGGCCGCATCATCGACGCCGACATCGTGATCGTCGCGATCGGGGTCAGGCCCCGCGACGAGCTCTTCCGTGCAGCGGAGGGTGAGGAGCAGGTCTTTACGATTGGCCCTCGCGGCGGTGTTGTCATTTCCGATGGTTGCGAAACCGAGATCCCCGGCATCTTCGCCATTGGTGAAGTCGCCAACTTCGATGGCATGTGCCTGGGGCTCGTGGCTCCGGCGAACACCATGGCTGAGATCGTGGCCGACCGGCTGCACGGCGGCCAAGCGACGTTCCCCGGCTTCGACACCGCCACCAAG
>NZ_JBFTPW010000021.1:0-70187 GCF_056398685.1 Arthrobacter sp. 01T428
CCAGTCCTGCCACGCCGGCAGCAGTGCCGACCAGGGCCAGGGATGCGATGACTTTGCCGGTGGTGGTTTTCAGGTTGAGACCCATGATCGTTTTCCGTTTCTTGAAGCCCGTGAGACCGGGACTTTGCTGTCCGATGTCCTCTACTTTCGGGCAGGTTTTTTAGGAAGCCGCAAGGTTCCCGCAAGCTTTTCTCGAAGTTTGGTTAAAGATTCGATCAAGTAGTTTTCGAGTGGTGGGAGGCAAATGCATTGCTGCCTCCCAGTAGTGGAAACGAGTAGCCCGCGGAGCCTCAGTAACCGTGGGCTGCCACATACTGCGGGAGGGTGTCGTCCCGCAGCGCCGCGGCCACTTCCCCGATCCCCGCGTAATCCGGCAGAACGATCGATTGTCCGTCCGGGGAAGTACCCGTGCCCGCGGTGGGCAAGGTGAAGAAGACTGATGCCGCGGGATCCACGGTGCGGAGTCCGTAGGCCAGGATGGCGACGGACATCGGGTCAAAGCCGTCGTCCACGGTGAGGTCATTGGCTGCGAATTGGACGAGTCCCAGCACGCTGGCAGGATTCTGCACGCCTCCCGAAAGCTTGACCAGGAGAGCGCGGAGGAACGTCTGCTGGTCGCGGACGCGCTGGTAGTCGCCGTCGACGAAGGCATGGCGCTCGCGGACAAACTCCAGGGCGGCCTGGCCATCCAAGTGGTTGATGCCGGCCACGAATTGATGCTGGGTCTCAATAGTGGAGGTGAACGGCAGCGTGACATTGACGTCGATGCCACCTAAGGCATCCGTGAGGAGTTTGAAGCCGTGGAAATCAAGCATGACCGTGTGGTCCACATGGGCGCCGAGCAGCGATTCCACCGTACGGACCACCAGGGGGGTGCCTCCCAGCCCAAGGGCCGAATTTACTTTTGACGCGCCGAAGCCGGGGATGTCCACCCAATTGTCGCGCATGATCGAAATACCGTAGACCTTGTGCCGGTCCGCCGGAACGTGGATCAGCATCAGGCAATCCGAACGTTGGTCCGATGCCTGGCCTGTTGTGATGGTCTGGTTGTTCTCCTCTTTGGCATTTTCACGGCTGTCGCTGCCGATCACCAGGATGTTCATTGGCGCCGCCGGAAGCTCCGGGATTGTCGGCGGGGCAGGTGCGGGGGCGGGTGCGGCAGCGGTTGGCTTACGGGTTTGAGTTGCCGACGGCGTGGGGGTCGCGGTGGGGCTTGAGGAGGACGGTGCGGAGGACGGGGTCTTGTTGGATCCGGCGATGACCGCGGCCAAAACCACCACCAGGGCCAGCAAAACTGCCAGTCCCGCCGCAAGCCACAGTCGCCGTCGTCCGTTCATGTCCGGAACGTATCACCCAGGTGGGTTAAAAACGCGGCAGGGAAGGCCTCATTTCGGCCACAAAAATCTCCCGGGCGCAGTCCTGGTGTCTCGACAAAATAACGTCTTGGTAGCACGATGAGAGATAAATCTCTCGCCTTCACATGGGCCGGTTTTGCCGTGTCCTTTCGGTTCCGTAATGGGGGGCTCTCGGCCCACGGAACCGGACGTTATCCCTGCGAGCAAGGGAGGATCCTGCATGGCCCCAACGCCGTGGCGCCGCGCCGTATGCGGGGGACGGGCAGCAGTTGCGAGCTGAAGTTCATAGGGAATTAAAAGAAACCGAGTCACCGTCAAACGACGCCATGGTCTCCGGCGCCTCAAAATTTCCAGGCTAATAACAGCCGGTCAGCAAAGATTTTCCTAAGGAATGAGTCTTATGACTGCTCATCCAAAACCCCTCTTATTGCCGCGCTTTCGGGCGCTCATGATTTTGCTCCTTGCCCTGGTATTGCCGGTCGCGCTCAGCGGCACAGCGGCAGCGGACACTGGCAAATCCCCAAGGACGTGGACCGTCCAGGTCGGCTCCGAATCGTCGGACCAGGCCATCCAGGGAATGTCCTTCCTGCCGAAGAACATCTACATCAATGCGGGTGACAAGGTCACCTGGGAGGCCAACGCGGCCGAAATACATACAGTCACGTTCCTGGCCGCCGGGCAAACCATCGAGTCCACGCAACCCTTTGATCCATTCAGTCCCCTCTATATATCCGCGCAGGGCGGCACCTCCTACGACGGGCACTCCTATTACAACTCCGGCGTGATGTCGAACGTCTCGAACAGTGGGTTCGCCGAAGTCGGTTCCTACACCTTGAAGTTCCCGGATGCCGGCGATTTCACGTACTACTGCCTGGTGCATGGCGCGGCCATGAAGGGCACAGTCCACGTGCGGGCCAAGGGTACGGACTACCCATACACCCAGGAGCAATACAACAACCGGGTAGAGCGGGCTGAACGGGCCATCATCCGTGACGGCAACCAGCTATGGAGCGACGCCCGCGACCAAGCGGACAACCACACCGTGATTGCCGGAGCCGACGACGGCGTGGCTAGTGTCATGCGGTTCATCGAGCCAAAGGTGGTCATCCATGTTGGCGAGAGCGTGAGCTTCGTGAACAACGGCATGGGCGAGCCGCACACGGTGACCTTCGGTGCCGAGCCGGCCAACCCGTTCCCGCCGCTGGGCGATCCGACGAATTATACGGGCGGGCAGCTCAATTCGGGTATCTTGCCGCCGGGCGTGACGTTCACGGTGACCTTCAACAAGGCAGGGGTGTACGACTACATCTGCGCACTCCACGACTACTTTGGAATGGTCGGCAAGGTGGTGGTGAAGGACTAGCTGCTGATTCGAACGCATACTGGGGCTTGTTTCCCGTACGTGGTAGTTTCTTGCATATCCGGGGCTGGTTTCCTGCATGTGCGCTACAAACACCCGGCCGGGAACCAAGCCCCGGGTTGCGGCG
The DNA here is from genome assembly GCF_056398685.1 of Arthrobacter sp. 01T428. Classification (NCBI taxonomy): domain Bacteria; kingdom Bacillati; phylum Actinomycetota; class Actinomycetes; order Micrococcales; family Micrococcaceae; genus Arthrobacter; species Arthrobacter sp. 01T428. The sequence continues at coordinate 2,843 of NZ_JBFTPW010000021.1, forward strand.
GGCCGTGAGCAGGCGGTGCGCACCGCCGTCGTACGCGTTGTATTCTGTACGCTTAGCTGAATTAATAAGCAACCTTATGAAATGAGTCTTTGCGCCATGTTGGACAGCCCTCATACGTACTCGAGTGCACTGGGCGCCCCCGGCTTTCCGGCCGGAACTTTCCTCTTTGACCCGCTCACCGGGAAAGCGGAATGGTCCGACGGGCTCTTCAATCTCCACGGCTACCAGCGTGGGGAAGTAGTGCCCACGCTCGAGCTGCTGATGTCGCACAAGCACCCGGATGACCGGCCGCGGGCCATGGAGATCCTGGCTCAGGTATTCCGCGAGGGCGGACACTTCTGCATTTACCACCGGATCATCGACGCGCAGGGACATGTCCGCAGGGTCCTGACGGCGGGGAATGCGCAACGGGGCCCCTCGGGCACCGTCGCGCTCGAGGGGACCACGGTGGACCTGACGTCCACGCTGCGGCGGGAAACCGAGCAGGCGGCGCGTGACGCCGTCGCGGGCGCCAATGCGACGCGGGGCGTCATCAATCAGGCACGCGGCATCCTGATGGGGCGGTTGCTCCTCAGCTCCGAGGCCGCCTTCAAACTGCTGGCGGGTTGCAGCAGCATGACGAACGTCAAAGTCGCAGTCCTCGCCTCCCACCTTGTTCGCGTGGCTGACACCGACGCGGGGCCGGAAGCAATGGACGAGTTCATCCGTGTTCTCCAGGCCTGCGACCAAGCGGCGGTGAAACGCGCGTTGAGCCCGCAGTAAGAAGCCGGCCGGCCCAGCCATCGCCTCGCGCCCGACGGCGTGGCAGTATGTTGTGGGTCAGGCTCGATGAGGGCGTCTCCGCGACAAGGAGCGACGGTCATGACCTACATCTACAACTTCGCCGATGTCCAGGCAGCGGACGTCGCCGTGGCGGGCGGCAAGGGCGTCGGGCTGGGCAACCTGGTCCGCGCCGGGCTGCCGGTCCCTCCCGGGTTCGTGCTGACCACCGCAGCGTATGAGGCCTTCGTGGATGCCAACGGGATCCAAGCGCGCATCGAGGAGCTGGCGACCCTCCCGTCCGAGGCCGCGCCGCAGGATTACGAGGACGCCTCGGCCGCGATCCGGGACCTTTTCACCGGCGGGACCATGCCTGCGGCCATCGCATACGAGCTCGCCGCCGCTTATGAACGGCTTCGCGGCGGCGAGGGCGGCGAGGGCGGGCCCGAGGGCGGCGAGCGGCCCGACGGCTTCCGGGGCGACGACGGCGACGGCGACGGCTCCCGGGGCGACGACGGCGGCGACGGCGCGCCCGTGGCGGTGCGCTCGTCCGCCACGGCCGAGGACCTTGCCTCGGCCAGTTTCGCCGGGCAACAGGAAACCTACCTCAACGTCCGCGGGGCGGAAGCGTTGGATGCCGCCGTCGTCGACTGCTGGTCTTCCTTGTGGACGGCGCGGGCCATGGCCTACCGGAACCGAGAAGGCATTGCGCCTGGCGACGTACGCCTCGCGGTGGTTGTCCAGCGAATGGTGGAGGCCGAGGCCGCCGGAGTCATGTTCACCGCCAATCCGGCCAACGGTCGCCGCGACCAGATCGCGATCAGTGCCGCGTGGGGCCTGGGGGAGTCCGTGGTCAGCGGAACCGTCACCACGGATGACCTCGTTGTCGAAGCGGGAACGGGCAGCGTGCTCTCCCGCCGGACGGCCGACAAGGAAGTCATGACTGTGTACGCCGAGGGCGTCCCGGACCGCGCCGCCGACCGCGCTGCCGACGTCGCGCCGGACCAAGGAGGCACTACGGAGCAGCCGGTCCCGGCGGAACATCGCAACCGGGCCGTGCTCGACGACGGGGCTGCCGCCGCGCTGGCCCGCTATGGAACGAGGATTTCGGACTACTTCGGAACTCCGCAGGACATCGAATGGGCGCGGGCGGACGGCAATTTCTTCATGCTGCAATCCCGACCCATCACGGCATTGCCTGAACCCGTAGCCGATACCCCGGACACCTGGCCGTTGCCCTACCCGAAGGGGCTCTACTTCCGGGCCAGCATCGTGGAACAACTGCCGGACCCGCTCTCGCCCCTGTTCGCCGACCTCATCGACGGCTCGGTGACCAGGTCCCTCAAGGCCCTGATGAACGAGGCCGTCGGGAGCGAAGTGGTCAGGGACGGCGACGTCGGGCTGCCCACGATCAACGGGTACGCGTACTACTACTACCGCACCGCGGCGATGTGGCGCGTGATGGGCAAGGTTGGTCCCGCCGTGGTCGCCTTGGCTCGTGGCAAGGCGCACATGGGCTTGGCTGGCTGGAGGGAATTCTCGCATCCGCGCTATAAGCAGGTGCTCGAGGACTGGTCCGCAAAGTCCCTGGGGGAGCTTTCGGGAGAGGAGCTGCTTGCGGGTGTCCGGACGCTGCTCGACGCCGGAACCGTGTACTACACGGCCGTGGAGTCCGTCATACCGATCGCCGCCACGAGCGAAATTTCCTTCCGCGCGTATTACGACAAACTCATCCGACGCGCCGGAGATCCTTCGGCGGAGACATTCCTCCTCGGCTACGACAGTGAACCCATACGTGCAGAGAAATCGTTGTACGACCTCGCCGCGTGGGCCCGGGAAGTCGAGGGGCTCGCCCCGGCAATCCTCAATCAACCGACGGCCGCACTGGCCGAGTCGCAGCGAAACTGGCTCCCGCCTGCCGGCATGGACCCGGCCCTTTGGCAGCAATGGCGTCCGCGTTTCCAAGCCCACCTCGATCGCTTCGGCCATGCGGTCTACAACCTGGATTTCGCCAGCCCGGTGCCGGCCGACGATCCTTCGGCGCTATTGGACACGGTGAAGTTCTACCTCCGGGGCCAAGGCAACGATCCGCATGAGCGCCAGCGGCTCTCGGCCGCCCGGCGGGAGGACCAAACCGAGCGCATACTCGCCCGGCTCGGACGGACCCGGCTCGGGCGGAGTCGTAGGGCGCCGTTCATCCGTCTGCTCCGGTGGGCGCAGAAGTCCGCACCGATCCGCGAAGACGCGCTCGCCGACGTCGGGCTCGCCTGGCCGCTGATCCGGCGGATGCTGCTCGAACTCGGACAACGGCTGGTCTACTCCGGCGTCATCGCCCGTCCCGCCGACGTGTTCTGGCTGCGGCAACAGGAGCTGCAAAGCGCCGTCGAGTTCGGCCTCGCCGCGCCGCAACCGCCGGGCTCGACGGAACCGCCCGCACCCGTGGCCGTGGCAATTACCGGGGCGGCGCGCCCCGTCCGCGCCGACGTCGTCGACGAGCGCAAGATGCTTTGGCGCGGCCAGGCCAAGGCGGCCGCGCCGCAACTGCTGCCGGAGACCCGTTGGATGAAGGGCGCTTTCGAATCGATGATGCCGGCACGCTCCCAGGACCAGCCGGGCGACGTCATCAAAGGGGTGGGCGCCAGTGCGGGCCGGGTCAGTGCTCCTGCGCGTGTGCTGGGCGGGCCCCAGGATTTCAGCCAGATGGCGCCCGGCGAGGTCCTGGTTGCCCGTATCACCACTCCCGCGTGGACCTCGCTGTTCGCGATGGCCTCCGCCGTGGTCACGGACGTTGGCGGCCCGTTGAGCCACAGCTCCATTGTGGCGCGGGAGTACGGCATCCCCGCCGTGCTCGGCACCGGAGTCGCCACCCAACGGCTCACGAGCGGCCAACAAATCACCGTCGACGGCGACGCGGGCACGGTGACCGTCGAACCCCCGCCCGCCTAGCGTTGCGCCCCCCCTCCGACGCCCGCTCACTTTTGGGGTGTTTTCGGCGGACGCTCGCTCATTTGATCTGAGCGAGGGTTCGGGGATTTGGCCGTATATCCGAGCGAGGGTTCCGGGATTCGGCCGTATATGTGAGCGAGGGTCCAGGGGTGGGGCCCGACGGCGGCGGGGCGGTTGCGCTGTTGGGGCACCTTTGGGTTGTGCCCCCTCGGACGCTCGCTCACTTATGTCGTGTTTTCTGCGGACGCTCGCTCACATATGGGGTGTTTTCGGCGGACGTTCGCTCACATATGGGGTGTTTTCGGCGGACGTTCGCTCACTTGATCCGAGCGAGGGTTCCGGGATTTGACCGTATATCCGAGCGAGGGTTCCGGGGGTGGGGCCCGATGGCGGCGGGGCGGTTGAGCTGCTTTCCCACCTTTGCTCGGGCTCGGCAGGAAAGCCCGAGATCGCAAGGGTTTCCCTAGGTTTAACCCAAGAAATGCGCAGGATCGCGAGTCTTGACACAGGAAGTCCCAAGGACTGCTCCACGGGGCATTTGGCGTTGCTAAGTTGCTAGAGAGCTGGTGCTGGACCAGCCCACATTCCCCAACTCGCTCAGGAGTTTCACATGTTTTCTCTGGTCTCAAACACCGCGTCCCGCATCCGTCGTGACGAAACCGGCGCCACCGCCGTCGAGTACGGCATCATGGTCGCCCTCATTGCTGTTGTCATCATCGTCGCTGTCACGCTGCTGGGTGGAAACCTGAAGGAGACCTTCAGCAACACGGCTTGTAGCGTGAAGGGCGGCGTCTACACGGCGGCAACCGCTACGGTTCCCGGCTCATGCTCCAAGTAAGTACACCCCACTCAGGGTTGAACGTTAGCCCGGGGCATGTGCCCCCGCTACGTTCGCCGATACATGCTAGGAGATTCAGTGCTTTCCAACGTCCTAAAATCCATGTCCCGCGCGCAGCGTGACGAAACCGGCGCCACCGCCGTCGAGTACGGCATCATGGTCGCCCTCATCGCTGTTGTCATCATCGTCGCTGTGTCACTGCTCGGCGGGAATCTCGTCGAGACCTTCAACAGCACGGCTTGCAGCGTCAAGGGCGGCGCTTGGACCGGGACCGTCGCTGCATCCGGTTCGACGGCGGCAGTTCCCGGCAGTTGCTCGAAGTAGCCGTCACCGCAGGAGCCAGTTTGGTGGGTGGGGCTCAAATCCCACCCACCGACACCCCTTTTTTCTAGAGGCTCCCTTCTTGTTTCAACAGCACGCGACTCCACAGCACGAAAGGCAGACTCTCATGGCCAGGGCAGCAGAGCGCGGTGCCGTGGCGGTCGAATTCGCGTTGCTGGCACCAATCTTGGTCATGCTGCTCCTGGGCATCATGGAATTCGGCAGGGCCTATAACGCGCAGGTATCGCTCTCAAATTCAGCCCGGGAAGCGGTCCGGGTTATGGCGATCTCGAATGATCAAACGGCGGCAAAGACAGCAGCTAAGAACGCAGGCGTCTCGCTGAATCCAAAACTGCAGGACACGAATTTCGTCTTCACTCCCGCCAGCTGCACCTCGGGCGCCCAAATGTCCGTGACGATCAACTACACCCTCAGCACCCTCACGGGAATCGCGGGGCCTTTTCCCATGCAAGGCGTAGGAGTCATGGTATGCAGCGGCTGAGGGGCGAGGAGAGCGACGGCGAACGCGGAGCGGTAGCGGTCCTCGTCGCGCTCATGTTGGTGGTGCTGCTCGGTTTTGCAGCCATGGCAGTGGATGTAGGAATGCTGTACTCGGAAAGGGCGCAGGTCCAGAACGGGTCCGACGCCGCGGCCCTCGCAGTGGCACAAAAGTGCGCCGCCAACACGAGCGATCCGAACTGCTCATCGACGTCTCCCATCGCAAGCAGCATCGCAAACAAAAACGCCATCGACGGTTTGAACAACATCAAGTCCGTCAGCTTGGATCTGACGAACCGGCAAGTCACCGTGACCGCCGGAGCCCAGCAGGCGGGCGGCGCGCCGAACGCCGTCTCGCTGTTCTTCGCCCGCGTCCTGGGCTTCAGCTCGAGCGACGTTGTGACCACGTCCAGTGTTCAGTGGGGGAGCGCCGTAGCTGGTAGAACCGCCTTTCCCCTCGTATATTCCATCTGCCAGGTGCAGGGATACATCGGCGGAGCCCTCCAGCTTCTTCAGGATCATGGCTCCGGTGCCAATCCCAGCTGCAATTACGGCCCTTCAGGCGCCACGGTTGCCGGGGGATTTGGCTGGATTGTCCAAGATCCCGGCGTGTGCGGCGGCACCATAAACCTCGCGGCGAGTGAAGGCGGGAGCGCGCCGGGCAACAGCACACCGGGTAACTGCGCAACCACCCTTCAAAAGTGGGCAGATACCATCACCGCTGGTCGGGACGTCGTCGTTCTGCTTCCGGTCTTCGACGCTGTCACAGGTACGGGAAGCGGCGCCGTTTACCATCTGGTGTCCTTCGCCGCATTCAAAGTGACCGGGTGGAAGTTCAGCGGCAACAACAGTCTTCCCGACAGCTTCCGCAACACGAATTCCGATGTCTCCAACGCTCTTGCATGTACCGGAAACTGCCGCGGGATCATCGGGAGTTTCGTTAAGTACGTTTCGCTGGCGGATGGCTACTCGCTGGGCCCGGTAGACGCGTTTGGGGCGACCATTGTCCGCCTCACCAATTAGCTTTCATCCATTCATTGAGCACAGGAGTAGTAAGTGAAGTCACGCTTGTTGGCCGGATCGGCAGCGGCACTGCTGGCCGTCGTCGGGGTGATTCTCGTCTTCTCCTACGCTCAGGGCGCGGACCAGCGGGCTGTCCAGAACCTGGCTCCGGTTGACGTGTTGGTTGTCAAGGCCGCGATCCCGGCCGGCACCTCCGTGGACGCCATGAAGGATTCCGTCGTTACCCAGCAAATGCCGGGATCGGCCGTGCCAAAGACAGCGCTACACACGCTCGGGGATTCGGCAGGCAAGGTCGCCGCCGTCGACCTCGTCCCTGGCGAGACTTTGGTGGCCGAACGTTTGGTGGCCCCGGATGCACTCAAGACTCCGGGGGATGTCAAGGTGCCGGCAGGGCTTCAAGAGGTCTCCTTTCAACTGGAACCCCAGCGGGTAGTCGGGGGACTGCTGGTTCCAGGTGATCACGTCGGAATCTTCATCTCCATGGCGAATGGTGGAATCGAGGCGAAGCCGGACAAGGAAACCACTGAATTGGCGATTCACAAGGTTCTTGTGACCATGGTGCAGCGCGCCCCGCAGCCGGCAGCGAGTGCACAGGCGACGCCGAATCCGAGTTCCGGTGCGGCCGGCTCCAAAGACAGCGCGCTTCCTACGGGCTCCCTCATGCTCACCGTTGCAGTGAGCGACGTGGACGCATCCAAGATTGTCTTCGCCGCCGAGTTCGAAAAGATCTGGCTCAGCAAAGAGCCGTTGGATGCCAAAGACAGTGGTCCCACCGTCATGCAGAAGAGCGGGGTATACAGGTGAGCCGTTTTGTCCTGATAACCCCCAATACCGATTTTGACCAACGGCTGCGCCAAGCTGTTGCGGGTGGCCTGCCCGGAAGCGTGCAGACATTCTTCACGAGCGTTTTGCCTGCCGATCCTGCTGAGCTGTTTGGCGCGCTCAATCAGGAACAACTCGAAGTGCTGATTCTGGGACCTGACGTTCCCGTTGAGGACGCCCTTCGCTTGGCTACCGTCTTCGATGTGCAATTGCCGGAGCTGAGCGTGATCCTTGTGAGCGAATTGGATCCGTCTTTCGTGCTCCAGGCCATGCGGTCCGGTATTCGCGACATCATGAGCCCGGCAGCGGACGTGGCCCAGATACGGATCATGCTTGAGCGCGCATGCCAGTCTTTCGCCAGCCGGCAGCGCACCATGGAACCCAAGCAATCGGGCTCCCCGAAGGGCTTGGTGATCGGCGTCTTTTCGCCCAAGGGTGGCGTGGGCAAGACGACCATCGCCACAAACATCGCCGTGGGGCTGGGGAAGATCGCGCCCATGAGCGTGGTGATCGTCGACCTGGACCTGCAATTCGGTGACGTCGCCTCCGGGCTCTACCTCAATCCGGAACATACTGTTACCGACGCCGTCACGCCGTCGGCCAGCCAGGATTCCTTGGTACTCAAGGCCTTCCTGACGGTCCACCCGGCAAGCATTTATGCCTTGTGTGCGCCGAAGGACCCCGTTGAAGCAGACGAGATCTCGCCGGAACAGGTGGGCAGGCTCCTCGAACAGCTCGCCCAAGAGTTCCAGTACGTGGTAGTGGACACGGCACCCGGACTACCCGAAATCGGGCTTGCTGCCCTCGAACAATGCTCGGACGCTGTCTGGGTGACGGGCATGGACGTTCCTAGCGTCCGCGGCCTTCGCTCCGGCCTGGACATTCTCCGCAGGCTGAACCTCCTGCCGGAAACCCGGCACGTGGTGCTCAACATGGCTGATTCCAAGTCGGGGCTGTCGGTCCAGGACGTCGAATCGACCGTCGGTGCTCCGGTTGACGTGAGTATCCCTCGATCGAAAGCCGTCGCATTCTCAACAAATCGCGGCATTCCCGTGCTCCAGGACTCGGTAAAGGATCCGGCCGTCAAAGGGCTCAAGCAACTTGTGGAGCGGTTCAATCCCACGTGGCGTGCCACGGCGCAGCGCAAACTGCACAGAAGGGTAGTGGTCTAATGAAGCTTTCCGAACGCCTGCATGCTGCCGAGGACAAGGTCGAGGTGTCTGTCGGCCGGAGGGTCGCAAACACGCCGTCTTCGCCCAAACCGACGTTCGCTGAGTCCACTCAGCAAATCATGTCATTTCCCGCGGGGAAGCCTGGCAGCGCGGTAAAATCCCACACGTCAGTCAAGCTGTCCGACGTCCCTGACTCGCCGAAGCTCAGGACCCCGCAACCGGTGGACGCTTTCGCTGCCCTCAAGCAGCGCGCCGCTACGGCGCTGTTCGAGCGACTTGGGGCAAGGTTCAACGACTCGAGCGTCAGCGAACAGGAGTTGCGGTCTACTGCTCGGGAAGAGCTCATCCGGATCATCGACGGCGAGCAGGTTCCATTGTCCGCGGACGAACGCAGCAGGCTCGTGGCGGACGTGGCGGATGACGTCCTTGGCTACGGGCCGCTTCAACGATTGCTGGACGATGCAGACGTTACCGAAATCATGGTCAACAGGATGGACCAGATTTACGTCGAAAGAAAAGGCAAGCTGACCTTGACGGATTCCGGCTTCAGCTCCGAGGACCATCTCAGGAGGGTCATCGAACGCATTGTTTCGAAGGTGGGGCGCAGAATCGATGAGTCGTCACCCCTCGTTGATGCGCGACTTGAGGACGGGTCCCGAGTCAATGCCGTGATCCCTCCCCTCGCGGTGGGCGGATCGTCGCTGACCATCCGAAAATTCAGCAAAATACCGTTGACCATCAGGAACCTGATCGACTTCGGCACGCTCACACCCGAGATGGCTGAGCTCCTTAACGCTTGCGTCAAGGCGAAGCTGAACATCATTGTTTCCGGGGGTACCGGAACGGGTAAGACCACGTTGTTGAATGTCCTGTCTTCTTTCATCCCCGAGGACAACCGGATTGTCACGATTGAGGACGCCGTAGAACTGCAGATCCAACAGCAACATGTGGTCAGGCTTGAGAGCAGGCCGCCGAACACGGAGGGCAAGGGTGAAGTAACCATCAGGGAGTTGCTCAGGAACTCCCTCCGTATGCGGCCGGACAGGATCGTCGTCGGCGAGGTCCGCGGCGGAGAGTCCCTCGATATGCTTCAGGCGATGAACACCGGGCACGACGGTTCACTCTCAACGGTGCACTCAAATTCCCCTCGCGATGCGGTGGCACGCCTTGAAACCTTGGTGCTCATGGCCGGCATGGACCTGCCGCTGCGCGCAATCCGCGAGCAAATTGCCTCGGCCGTGAATCTCATCATCCAGATCTCCCGTTTGCGGGACGGAACGCGCCGAATCACACACGTCACCGAGGTTCAAGGGATGGAAGGCGACATCGTCACTCTCCAGGACGCCTTTGTTTTCGACTACTCGGCTGGTGTTGACGCCCACGGGATGTTTCTTGGAAGGCCCGTCCCGACGGGTATCCGTCCGCGGTTCATCGACCGCTTCGATGACCTGGGCATCCGCGTTTCTCCCGGGGTATTTGCCGCTCCCCTGGCAACTGCAACAGCAGCAAGGACGTGAGTGGAACATGGTGCTCATGATCGGAATGGCCTTGATGCTTTCAGCCATCCTGCTTTTCGGGGTGGCTGTGATTTTGCCGAAAACCCCGGAAGTTCCGTTCGATAGGAGGCGTCCGTATCACGAAGGCTCGGGGTCCCAGCTGACGCGGTTTGCGGGTTCTGCCACCGAGGTACTTCACGGGGTTCTGGCCAGGCGCAACGTGCGGCTCTTCAATCGTGAAGAACTGGAGAATGCCGGACTGCGGATGAGCCAGGCGGATTTCTTCATCCTTGTGATTGCGGGTGCACTCGTGGGTGCCTTGATCGGGCTGGTGATCGGGGGCCCGTGGGTGGCCATCCTATTCTTCATCCCGGCACCCTTCGTTGCCCGGCTCATCCTCGGTTCCCTGGCTGGCAAAAGGCGCGGGAAATTCGACGCTCAGCTTGGCGACACCCTCCAACTACTGTCCGGCGGCTTGAGGGCCGGACACAGCATCCTCCGCGCCATCGACGCTGCGGCCAATGAATCGGCCAGCCCGACTGCAGAGGAAATGCGCCGGATCATCACCGAGACAAGCCTTGGCCGCGATCTCCAGGCCTCGCTCAACGACGCAGCGGAGCGAATGCGGAGCGAGGACTTTGTGTGGATCGCGCAGGCCATCCAAATCAACCGCGAGGTGGGTGGAAACCTCGCGGAGGTCTTGGACCAAGTCAACGAGACCATACGTGAACGCAGCGAGATCAAGGGACATATCAAATCCTTGGCCGCGGAGGGAAAGTTCTCCGGATACATCCTGATGGCGCTTCCGTTCGGCATCGTGACCATGCTTATGGTTGTCAACCCCGGCTACATGGACGTGATGTTCTCCAATCCGCTCGGCTGGGGAATGATAGCGGGTTCAGCCATCCTGATGACCATTGGCGGTCTCTGGATGCGCAAGATCATCGACTTGAAATTTTGAGGTGACGCGTGAATCCCTCTCTCCTCCTCTCACTGCTATTAGTTCCCCTGCCTGTCGCCTACCTGGCTTGGTCGTTCCTCTCGGTTGACCGCAAAACCCAGCGCGCCGTCCAGGAGCTTTTGACGCAGGGTCAAAGTGTTGCCGAGGCCGGTCCACAAAATCGTGGCGGCGCACTCGAGTACATTGGTTACCGCCTGACGCCTGGAAGCTACGTCCAGAAGCTGGATCGGCTGATCGCGCTGGCTGGCCGCCCGCCGTCGCTCCCTTTGGGACGCGTCCTCGCGGCTAAGCCCTTCCTTGGATTATGCGGAGCGCTCTTGGGCCTATTCATCAGTGCCAACAGCTCGAGTGGGATCATCAAGCTCGTAGGGATTTTTGTTGTATTGCTTGGTTACTTCATTCCGGATCTTTTGCTCTACAGCAAAGGACAAGAGCGTCAAAAAGCCTTGCAATTGGAACTCGCAAATACCATGGACCAAATGCTGATATCGGTCGAGGCGGGCCTAGGTTTCGAAGGAGCATTGGCCCGCGCCGGGGAAAACGGGAAGGGGCCGCTGGCCGAGGAGTTGGTGCGGACACTGCAGGACATGCAAGTTGGACGGAGCCGCCGCGAGTCCTATCTGGCACTGGCCGAGCGTACCAACGTTCCTGAGCTCCGAAGCTTCGTGCAGGCCGTAATTCAGGCGGACACATACGGCATTGCGATCAGCCGGGTCCTGCGGGTCCAGGCAAAGGTGATGAGGGTGAAGCGCCGCCAACGCGCCGAAGAAAAGGCAATGAAGCTTCCGGTCATGATCCTCTTCCCTCTTCTGTTCTTCATCTTCCCGGTGCTGTTCATAGCGATCCTGGGTCCGGCAGTCATCAACACCATAACCACGTTCAGCGGAGGCTGAGCGCAATATCACATTCTCCGAATTGGGCGGACCAGATGAAAAAGGCTTAAATCAAGAAAGGCCTAAGATTTCCTTAAGATAGCCATAACTTCGGTTTTTCCGGAAATTCAGAAAGTAGCATTGGGCTATGTTCAGTTCAGGTTCCAGCGAGGTCAACGAGGATTCAGATCCGAGCCATCCCGGCTCAGTCGACGACTCTACTGGGCTGCCCATCGTCCCGCTGGCCGAACATCCCATACTGGATCTCGCGGAATTCCAACTCCTGGAAGACCAAGTGGACAATCCGCTGATCGCACGCACGTTTGCCGGCGACTTCGCAAAACTCTGGGTTAAGCGATACGAAATCCTGGCCACCGCCGTCGAGCGCGGCGACGTGGCCGCGGCCCTGAACGCGGTCCTAAGCCTCCGAACCTCGTCAATTATGGTTGGCGGTGTTCGCCTCGCGGTGCTTGCAGCGCAACTGGAGGAACGCATTCGAAAAAGTGAATTGCGGGAGGCTCGGCCCCTCCTCAAGGAAGTTGCGGAATGCGGGCATCTGACGGTCCAGGAACTAAAGGACAGCTACGTACTCCGGAACGATTGACCTTCGCCGGCTCAATCTGACCTTTTCGGTGTCAGGCGATACCCGACTCCCCGGACGGTCTGTAGAAATCGCGGCGATTGTGGATCTTCACGGAGCTTTCGGCGGAGGTTGCCGATGTGGGTCTCAACAGCCCGTTCGTCGGCGTCGCTGATGTACGCATCGTCGTCGTAGTAGTCTCCGCGGGCCGCCCTCACAAGGTCAGCGCGCGTCCGCACCTCGCCCTTGGCCCGAAGCAGGTCATAGAGAAGATCGAACTCGCTTCGCGTCAGAGTCAGGACCGAACCTTGAAGCGTCACCATGCGTGACTTGTAGTTCAGGGCCAAGCCGTTGTGCTTGATCACCGCTCCGTCGGGCCCTCCGGTCCCGGCCGAACCACCGCCGCCGGCCGCACCGCCGTCGGGACCCAAGCCCGAACCGCCGTCGGGACCCAGGGCCGAACCGGGCACGTAACCCACGCGACCTTCCTCCGGCAACGCAAGCCTGCCCTCCGCAAGCCTGCCCTCCGCGCGAGGCCGCCGCATCATGGCGGTGACTCTGGCCCTCAATTCACGGGGCAAGAACGGTTTCTTGACGTAGTCGTCCGCGCCGGTCAGGAATGCCGTCAACGTGTCCGGCTCGTCGCGCCTGGCCGTCAGCATCACGACATATGCGTCGCTGAATTGCCGAATCCGACGCAGGACCTCGTGGCCGTCCATATCCGGAAGCCCGACGTCGAGTGTCACCACCGAGGCGTGGTGGTCCCGTACGACCTCCACCCCTTCGCGTCCGGTGGCGGCAGAATGCACCACAAATCCAGCTTCTTTGAGGATGGCGTCAACCAGATTTCGTACATCTTCGTCATCCTCAATGACTACAGCTACCCCAGGCTCGCTCATTGGACATCCTTGTGGGTGCACATCGCCGCACAGCCCAGCGCAATGCGGTAAATGCCACCCAAATACTCACGATACAAGCATTGAAGCCATCTGGCATCTAATATGTGGATTAAGCGCTGCTCCGAACTTCCAGTTGGATCGTTCGGGGCGTCGTATTGTGGTTCCTTGGGGGGAATAGTGGGCTCTGTGCGGTTCCTTCGGGAATCGCGTGGAGCAGTAATTGGTTCGCGAATCTCCAACGAAGGGTCTCGACTTTGAGTGAGCAGCCATTTTTCCGCGCGGCCGCCCGTTTCTTCAGGAAACTCACGCCTCGCGCCCGCCTGGCTGTCTGTGAATTGCCGCTAACGCTTATCATCGCGGGCTTGGCGATCGCAGCCCCAACCCTTTGGCCAGGCTTAATCCAAAATTGGTTGTTCGTCACCGGAGTCGTCCTCCACGGCATCCTGTTCCTGGGCTGTCTGCTGGTTCCTTGGGAGAGATTGTCGCCAAGCGCGGGCCTGGCAATCCCTATTTTGGATTTTGTTGCCCTGTGGTTCACTCGAAACGGCGCCTTCAGCGCGGTACCGGGCCTCATCACGTTGGCTATCTTTCCCGTGATCTGGTTGTCTGCCTCGGGCATGCTTTCCAGGACAAGCCTGATCCTCAGCTTTGTGGGTCCTTTCCTCATCGCGATTCCGCCGGTCATTTCGCACATGCCCCGTCCGACGTCGTCAGACATTTCTTCAGTACTGCTTTTGCCCCTCATGATGTTTGCAATGGCAGTCTCCATTCGTCTGGCCGGCTCAAATGCCCGTCTGCAGCAACGGCGGGTAAGCCAGCGGGATCAGGCCCTGCGGCAATTGTTGGCCGCGAGCAGGGAGCGGGAAACGCTGCTCAAGACAATCCTGGACACGATCGACGTCGGAATTGTCGCCGTCGATTCGAAGGGCGAAACACTCCTGATCAACAACCAACAAAATGCATTCATAAAGATGGCAATGCCCGCGGAAGGCTCGCGGGGACCCGGGGAACAAGACTGGCTGGTTTTCGGCCAGGACCGGCGGACGCCAGTCCCACTTGAAAAGGGCCCTGTTCGGAGGGCCGTTCAAGGGGAAACATATTCCGACTATCTGCTGTGGTTTGGCGCCGGTACCGGCCAACGGGCCATCTCAACCGCCGCGCGGGGTATGAAAAGCGAGCTCGACGACGGGTTTGGTGGTGCGGTGATCGTTTTCAAGGATGTGACGGATGTTGTCGATGCCCTTGCCGCCAAGGACGAACTGGTTGCTAACGTTTCGCACGAATTCGGTTCGCCGCTGACATCGATCCTGGGCAACATCGATCTTGTGCTCCGCGGCGACCAGGAGCTCCAACCAGCAACAAGGCTTGGCTTGGAAGTTGCGGAGCGGAATGCCGAGCGGCTCCGGGCCTTGGTGGAGGACCTGCTCTCGTCAGCCGCGGCAGTAGAGAGCGTGCACCTGCGGCGCACGGATTTGGCAGGGTTGGTCGAAAACAGCCTGGTTTCTGCTCGGGCGCAGGCCGACGCCGCGCACGTGGGACTCGTCGCTGACGTTCCGGCACCCCTGTGGGCGAACGCCGACCCCTTGAGGCTGGGCCAGGCCTTGGACAATCTGGTATCCAACGCGATCAAGTATTCACCCGGTGGCGGACTCGTGACCATCAGGGCCGAGCGGAACGACGGTTGGGTCCAGCTCGAAGTGAAGGACACGGGAATGGGCATGACCACCGACGAGTCGGCCAGGATTTTCACCCGGTTCTTCAGGACAAATGCTGCCCGTCAAGCCGCGATACCCGGCGTCGGCCTCGGGCTGTCCATTACCAAGTCCATCGTGGAACGACATGGAGGCAGCATCTCCTGCAGCAGCGAACCCGGTAGTGGAAGCACCTTCACAGTGGCGCTGCCGGCTGGCCAACCCCAGGAACCGTCACAGGCCGGCGCGCCCGCACTGTATTAGGCCGGGACTGTAGTGGGTCCGTTCCCGGACCGGGTAACTGCACGCGGCGGCAAGTAGTCAGCCGCGCAAAGTAGAGTACCCACTACTCGTGACCGGCCCCGGAGCCGCCAGATTGACTGGAACCCAGTTGGTCTCAATGCAGTTCCTGGTCTCTGGGGGTTATCCGTATGTGTGTTTCCTGCAGTCCTGTTGTGTCCTTTCCGCGTCCCATGGTGACGGGGGCAGTCCGTTGAGCGCGGGGATGGAATCCGCTTCCATGTTCGCCGGTTCGCTGCCCGGGCTCATTCTGATGGACCTGGGCCAGGCAATGGTGGTGGTTTGCGTGTGTTTCGACATGGTCCGTGCCATGTCCGTGCCACGGTCGCATCGGCGCTATGTCGCCAACACCATCTTCAAGACCCTGGCAGTGCCGTCGATTCTCGTCATGGGCGTCAGCGTGCTGGCCAAGGCGATCCAATGGAATTGGGCCGACGTGGCAATGGGCGTTTTCGTGATTGTGATGATCATCTTCCGCTGGCACCAAGACAAGGACGAGGACAGCTGGTGGAAAGGCAAAGGCAAGAAGCTGGCCCGCTGGGCGCGGAAGCAACTGACACCGCGACCCGCCTTGATCCCGGCGTCGGCCTCAGCCTAAGCGCCCACCCCTCCCGACGCTCGCTCACCTTTGGGGTGTTTTCCGCCGACCCTCGCTCAGATGATCTGAGCGAGGGTCGCCGCATTTGGCCATATACGTGAGCGGGCGTCGGGGGGAAAGGGCCATATATCTGAGCGAGCGTCGCTGTCGGTACGCCGGGAAAGGTCCGTTAGTGCCCGACGGCGGCAGTCCCGTTGCGCTGTCGTCCCGCCTTTGCGCCGTGCTCACCCCAGACGCTCGCTCACCTTTGGGGTGTTTTCCGGCGACCCTCGCTCAGATGATCTGAACGAGGGTCGCCGCATTTGGCCATATATGTGAGCGGGCGTCGGGGGAGAGGGCCATATATGTGAGCGGGCGTCGGGGGAGAGGGCCATATATGTGAGCGGGCGTCGGGGGAGAGGGGCGTATATGTGAGCGGGCGTCGGGGGAGAGGGGCGTATATGTGAGCGGGCGTTCCGTTGCCCCGCCCCGCCCCGCCCGGCCTGCTCCACCTGTTGCGTGTAGTGATGCAACGCTTGACGCATCTCGCGCCTTCCGCATATTCTGAACGAACGGTCGGTAAATATTTAGGAGCAACCATGGCATCGCAGAATCTGCAGTCTGTGCCCGCTGAGCTGTCCCCCGAAGAGCTTGAGCGGGAACGGGCCGGTCAGGCGTATTTTGACCGCATCATCTCTGAGGATTCGCGCATCGAACCCCGCGACTGGATGCCGGAGGCCTACCGCAAGACCCTGCTCCGCCAGATCTCGCAGCACGCGCACTCGGAGATCATCGGCATGCAGCCGGAAGCCAACTGGATCACCAGGGCTCCGAGCCTCAAGCGCAAGGCCATCCTCATGGCCAAGGTGCAGGACGAGGCAGGCCACGGGCTGTACCTCTACTCGGCCGCGGAAACCCTCGGCCAGAGCAGGGACAAGATGACCAGCGACTTGATCGCCGGCAAGGCCCGCTACTCGTCCATCTTCAACTACCCCGCGATTTCCTGGGCGGACATGGGTGCGATCGGCTGGTTGGTGGACGGTGCCGCGATCTGCAACCAGGTTCCCCTGTGCCGTGCTTCCTACGGACCCTACGGACGCGCAATGGTGCGCATCTGCAAGGAAGAGTCGTTCCACCAGCGCCAGGGTTTCGAGATCCTCCTTGAATTGTCCAACGGCACGCCCGCCCAGAAGGCGATGGCCCAGGACGCGGTCAACCGCTGGTACGCGCCGGCGCTGATGATGTTCGGCCCGCCCGACGACGATTCCCCCAACTCCAAGCAGTCCATGGCCTGGAACATCAAGCGGTTCAGCAACGATGAGCTCCGCAGCCGCTTCGTCGGCATGATGGTGGAGCAGGTCAAGGTCCTGGGCCTCACGCTCCCGGACAAGGACATCCGTTTCAACGACGAAACGAAGAAATGGGAGCACGGGCCCCTGGACTGGAACGAGTTCAAAGACGTTCTCGCCGGGAAGGGTCCCTGCAACGCGCAGCGGCTTGAGCGCCGGCGCGAAGCGCACGACGACGGCGCTTGGGTCCGCGAAGCGGCCGCCGAATACGCGCGCAAGCAAGCAGAAAAGGAAGACGCAGCATGACCACGCCAGCCCACGAGACCAACGAACCCCACGAGACCCCCTGGAGCCTCTGGGAAGTCTTCGTCCGCTCCAGCCGCGGCCTGTCCCACGTCCACGCCGGCTCCTTGCACGCTCCTGACGCGGCGATGGCGCTGCGCAACGCCCGCGATCTGTACACGCGCCGCAACGAAGGCGTGTCCATCTGGGTGGTTCCGGCCGATGCTATTTCCTCGAGCGACCCGGATTCCAAGGGCTCCTTCTTCGAGTCCCCGCAGGGCAAGGACTACCGCCACGCGACGTATTACACCAAGAGCGAAGGCGTGAAGCACCTGTGACCGCCCCCGAAAACCCCGCAAACGCAAACGAAAACAACCCAGACTTCGCCATCGAGGGCCACGGCGATATCTCCGTCGGAGTCAAAGGCGCGGGTGCTTCCGGAGACGGTTCGGCAAGCGCCACGCGCATCACGCCCGGGAACGCCCTGCGCCCGGAGGACATCGCCCTCGAAATCCGCAAGGGACAAGTCAAGCCAAGTGAAGACGTCGCGGAGTACGCCCTGCGCATCGGCGACGACGGCCTGATCCTGGCCCAGCGCCTGGGTCACTGGATCTCCCGCGCACCCGAGCTCGAGGAAGACGTCGCCCTGGGCAACATCGCGCTCGACCAGCTCGGCCACGCCCGTTCCTTCCTCACCTACGCCGGAGCGGCGTGGGACAAGTCCGAGGACGATCTGGCGTACTTCCGCCGGGAGCACGAGTTCCGTTCCGCGCACCTGTTCGAGCAGCCCAACGGGGACTTCGCCGTCACCATCGCCCGGCAGTTCATCGTGAGCTACTACCAGTTCGAGCTCTACAAACGGCTAACCGGCTCGAGCGACAAAACCATCGCAGCCATCGCGGCGAAGGCCCTCAAAGAGGTCGACTACCACCGCGACCACAGCGCCCAGTGGGTCCTCAGGCTTGCCGGCGGCACGGAAGAATCCCGCCGTCGTATTGTCCAGGCTTTCAAGCTCGTCTGGCCGTACGTGGAGGAACTCTTCGAAGACGACGAGCTCACGGCCCGCCTGGCGGAAAGCGGAGCAGGCGTGCAGCCCTCCAGCCTCCGCGCGGACTTCGACCGGCTCACGGGCGAGATCCTGGGCGAAGCCGGCCTCGATGCCGCTTCGGGGGGCGAACTCGGTCTCGAACGCATTCCGCAGGCTTCAGGTGGCGGCCGCCAAGGTAAGCATTCCGAGCACTTGGGCTACCTGCTCGCCGAGATGCAGGTGCTTGCCCGCGAACATCCCGGTGCAAGCTGGTGACGGTGGACATGTTCGTTCATGACACCAGCGCCAGGACCGCGCAGGTCAAGACTCAGCAAACCGCCGAGCAAAAGGCCTGGGGGATTGCCGCCACGGTCTGCGATCCCGAGATTCCCGTCCTCACCATTGAGGATTTGGGGATCCTCCGCAATGTCCAACTGTTCGACGACGGCGGGCTGGTCCCCGCGGTCCAGGTCACCATTACGCCGACCTACTCGGGCTGCCCCGCGATGGACGCCATCCGCGACGACCTCAAGACCGCGTTCCACAAAGAGGGCTACCCGAGCGTCTACGTCGAGCTCGTCCTGGCCCCGGCATGGACCACGGACTGGATGACCGAGCACGGCAAGGCCAAGCTGCAGGAATACGGCATCGCCCCTCCGAGCGGCAGGGCGGCCGCCGGCGGCCACTCAGGCCCGGTAAGGCTCCAGCTCGCCGTGAAATGCCCCCAGTGTTCTTCGCTGAACACCAAGGAACTCACCCGCTTTGGTTCCACGTCCTGCAAGGCGCTCTTCGTCTGCCAGGACTGCAAGGAACCGTTCGACTACTTCAAAGTCCTGTAAGGAATCCGACATGCCCGTTGTCCGCCAGCCCGCAGCCGAACAAGCGCAGGCCACCGGCCGCCGTCGTGCGTCTTTTCATTCCCTCAGCGTTTCGGAAGTCCGCCGCCTGACTGACGACGCCATCGAGGTCACGTTCGATGTCCCGGCTGAGCTCGCCGGCCAGTATGACTACCTTCCCGGCCAGTACGTGGCCCTGCGGACCACGCTTCCTGACGAGAGCGGGGAGCCGCACGAGGTCCGCCGCAGCTACTCCATCTGCGCAGAGCCGCGCAGCTTCCCGGACGGGAGCAGCGAGATCCGCGTGGCCATCAAGAAGGACTTGGGCGGCATCTTCTCCACGTGGGCGAATGCGGAGCTCAAGGCCGGCGACACCCTGGACGTCATGAGCCCCATGGGTGCGTTCATTTCCAAGCATGGCAAGGACGGCAAGACTGTCCAGCAGAATGTCATGAACTCGATGAACAATCCGGAGAACATGGCGGGGGAGTTCGGCGACGCCGGTTCCTTCGTGGCCATTGCCGCCGGCTCGGGCATCACCCCGGTGATCGCGATCGCCCGCACGCTGCTGGCCGCGAACCCGGGCACGCGCTTCGACCTGATCTACGCCAACAAGGCCGCCATGGACGTCATGTTCCTCGAAGAGTTGGCGGACTTGAAGGACAAGTACCCGTCGCGATTGGCGCTGCACCATGTGTTGTCGCGCGAACAGCGGATCGCCCCGCTCATGACGGGACGTATCGACGCCGAGAAGCTCCAGCAGCTGCTGGGCACCGCCATCCATGCGCAGGATGTGGACGAATGGTTCCTGTGCGGTCCGTTCGAGCTGGTCCAGCTGTGCCGGGATACCCTCGCTGCCCGTGGCGTGGAGCCCGAGCACGTCCGCTTTGAGCTCTTCACCACCGGCCGCCCGGACCGTCCAGAGGGCAACGCCGGCCGGCCCGTTGTGGAGGACGAGTCGAAGGACACGTTCAAGATCACCTTCAAGCTGGATGGATTGACGGGCGATGTCGCCAGCCCCACCCACGCGCGGGAATCCATCCTCAACGCCGCTTTGCGCGTCCGCCCGGATGTTCCGTTCGCGTGTGCCGGTGGCGTGTGCGGCACGTGCCGCGCCAAACTGGTCTCCGGGACGGTCAGCATGGACGAGAACTACGCCTTGGAGCAGGATGAGTTGGACAAGGGCTACGTGCTGACGTGCCAGTCCCACCCCACGAGTGAATCCGTCACGGTCGATTTCGACGTCTAAGGAATATACGAATGATCGAGCTCTCCATCGCCAACGGCATCGCCGAAATTGTCCTCAATGCCCCTGAAAAGCTGAACTCGCTGGACGAGGCGGCGCTCGCGGAACTGGATAGGGCGTACGACGACGCCGCTGCCGCCGCCTCCCGCGGGATGGTGCGGGCGCTGCTCCTCCGCGGAGAGGGCCGCGCCTTTTGCGCGGGACGCGACATTGCAGGGGTGACGCCGGAGAGCGACGACGCGAAGGCGTACTTGAACGGGCTCGTGGAGCCGCTGCTCAAGAAGATGGCAGCCTTCCCCGCCCCGACGTTCGCGGCAGCGCACGGCGCGTGCCTCGGCGTCGGGCTCGGCCTGTTGCTCGCTACCGACGTGGTGTACGTGGCGGAGAACGCGAAGTTCGGTTCGCCGTTCGCCAAACTGGGTGCCACTCTGGACTCGGGCGGGCACTGGTACTTCACCGAGCGCCTGGGCATGCACCGGACCTTGGACCTCATCTACACCGCGGACCTGATCAGCGGCGCCGAGGCCGTGGCGCAGGGCATGTTCAGCCGGGTCATGCCGGACGACGCCTTGCTGGAGGCCACGCGGATCATCGTGGAGCGGGTCGCGGCGGGTGCCACCGGTGCGTTCACAGCCAGCAAGGAGCTCGTGGCCCATATCCGCGATCAGCGCCTTGGCCTGTGGGCCGCCATGTCCGAAGAGAACGACGAACAGGCGCGACTCTGCAAGACCGAGGATTACGCCGAAGGTTTCCGGGCGTTCCAGGAGAAGCGGGCACCGGTCTTCAAGGGGTAGCTTGTCAGCATCGCGTCCCATACCTAGACTCTCTAGGTATGGGACGAAGTTCAGTGAACGGACAACTTGACCTGCTGCTGCTCAGCTCGCTCGGAGCGGGCGAGGCGCACGGCTACGCGCTCATCGCGCGCATTCACGAGCGCAGCGGCGCGCGGATTGACCTTCAGGAGGGCTCGGTCTACCCTGCGCTGCACAAGCTCGAGGCTGCGGGGTGCGTCGCGAGCCGCTGGGCGGACGACGACGGCGGCCGCCGTCGCGTCTATGCGCTCACCGGGGCCGGACAGGCCGAGCTTTCACGCAAGGTGGAGGAGTGGAAAGGCTTCTCGGCGGCGGTGCGGGGCGTTCTTGGAGCGGCATCGTGAACGCGGGGAACGGCGCCGGGGCCGAAGAGGGGCCCATCGACGCATACCTCGACGAGCTGTTCGTAGCTGCGCGCGACGGCGATCCCGCTGCCGCTCGCAGGCTCCTCGCTGAGACCGAGGCGCATTTGCGCGAATGCGCCGCCCGGCTCCGTGCGCAGGGCTTGGACCCGGTGGACGCCGAACGCGAGGCCGTCAAGCGCTTCGGCCCGGTCAGCACCGTGACGCCGGTCCTGCGCCCGTCACTTCGAGATGTTGCCCGGCTGCCGTTGCGGGCGTTCGTGCGGCCCTTGGTTGGCCTTGCGGCTGTGGGCGCGATCGCCGTCGGCGTGAGCGGCGTCGTATCGGAGCTGTTCGGCCGGATCTGGGGCGCGGGCTTCGTAGCCGGCGACCTCCCCGGCGTCGCCTACACGGCCGCGAGATGCGCGGTCCTGCAGGCACCTTACGCTGGCCTCGACTGTGCCCAGGCCGCTGCCCAGCACCATTGGGGCGAGGTGGTCGAATATCGGGTGGTCCTCGGGGTGCTGGGCCTTGTCCTCCTGCTCGTATGGCGGCTCCTGCCGCGCGACGCCGCGCTCCCGGCAGGCCTCGCGCCGTCGCTCGCGGCCGCGGCTTTCCTGCTCGCCGCCGCGGCGACCGGCGTCCTGGCCCTTAACGCTGCCGTCCAAGGCTGGCAAGGCACGGGCGCGTGGCTGAGCGCCGTCGTCGTCGCCTTGCCGCTCGCCGTCGTGTTCGCGGTAGCCGCCCTGCGCCGGATGCGCATGAAGCCCGTGGGTTCCTAAGGCCGCACGGTGGCGGGGTTTGATGATGCCCGGGCACGGGCAGCCGCTGTAGGCACGGGCCGGTGGATTGCCGCCTCCGATGCCGAGTCCCTGGTCCACGACGCCGCAGCCCTCTCCGCGGGACGGTCCACCTTCCTGGCGGATATCTTTGGCACCGGGCTTTTGACGCTTGAGGGCATGGCGCCACTGGTGGCCGCCCGCAGGCGTGCCGGCCGCCCGCTACCGTTCTGTACGGATTCCCCCGGCGCACTCTTCCGGGCCGGCGGATGGAGGAACGCCGTGGTGGTCCAGGCCGGACAGCCCGCAGCAAACTTTGGCCGGCTTACCCGGACCCCGGAAGCCGGGGACGCAGGGCAGCAAAGCAATCTCCGCACCCATCTGGTGACCGCGGCTCTTTGAGGACGCCGCCGAACGCCGGGACCCAACGGTGGCGTTGCTCAAGCTGGCTGGCGTTGCTCAAGCGTCCTGGAGTGTCACGCGACCTGGAGTTGCGTGAGATGGGCGTATCTCCGCGCCTTGGCTTGGTGGCGGAGTTTGCGCCGGCGTCTGGAATGTGACGGCGCGGTGTCGGGTGGGCCGGTGCCTGGTAATGGCGGGGCTGTTGATTGGTAGTGGTGTCCGGTAGGGGTGCGGATGCCGAGGACGTGCCGTGTCCCGGCGCGTGTTGTTGCTCCGGTTTGTGCTGTCCAGCCGGGGAGTTCTTTGGTGTGGTTGCAGGCTTCGCAGAGGCCCGCCCCGTTGGTCAGGGTGGTGGGTCCGCCGTCGTGCCAGGGGATGATGTGGTCGAAGTGCCGGATCGGTGCGTCGCAGTAAGGGGTGCGGCAGGTGTCGTCGCGGGCCTCGATGAAGCGCCGCAGCCCGGCCGGGAAAAGCCGGGACCGGGAATCGACGGCGACAAGTTCCCCGGTTCCCGGAGCGGTGAAGAGGCGCCGGAGCCAGAACTTGAGTTCTTGCCCGCCCTCAGACTCGCCAGGACCGGCGCCATGTTTGGTGTTCCCGCTGCTGCCGTTGAGAAGGGTTCTTGCCCAACCTGCGGGGACGATGCCGTAGCCGGGGAGCCGGGCGGGTTCGCTGTCGCCCTGGAACAGGGTCCGGTCGGTCATGACGAGTTGGATGGCCACTCCGGTGATCCCGCCGGGGGTGCCGGTGGTGCGTTCGACCAGGGCATCGGCCATGATTTGCCCGCGGCTGCGGGTGTCTCCGCCGGAGCGGAGCGAGTCTGCATGCCGGGACAGGGCCGCGTGCACGGCCACGCCCTGGGCGACGGGAAGCAGGGCGGTCAGGTAGGTCATGGTGTCCGGGGCCGGGCGCAAGCTCACGTGCCGCTCCGCCGCGGCGTGGCTGGCGCGTTGCGTCACCGACCGGGGGTCCCGCCGGTAGGCGGCGGCCCGTGCGGCGGAGATGATGGTCTTGTCTCCGGCGCCGTCGAAGGTCCCGGTGTCGGCGGCCAGTTCCTCATCCACCGCGCAGCGGTCTTCGGCGCTCAGGCAGGCTGTTTCCTTCACCAACAGGGTGGCGCGCCATTCGTTCAGCTGCCCGGTGTCCAGGGCGGCGAGGGTGCGCGGCATTTCGCTCACGAGGGCTTTCGCCAGGCCCAGCAACCGGGATCCTTTGGCGGGGGATTCCCGCCGGGCCAAGGCAATCTGGGCTGCGACGCCGCGGCCGCGCTCGTCGGCGGGGACGCCCAGGTTCGTCTCGGCGCTGCGCTGGGCCGCATCGAAGGAGACGGCAATCCGGGCTTGCGCAGCGGCGGCCGCGGACTTCAGATCCTCCAGGGCACGCAACTGGTCGATCAGCTCGGCGCGGCCATCGGGTACCGTGCCGTTCGGGAGGGCTGGCCGGAACGAGGTCAGGGCATCGATCACGTCCCGTACCCAGGCACCTGACAATGGAGCCGCGCCGCCGACTGGCGAGCCCGTCTCCATCAGCTGTGTTCCCCGAATCCCTTCCATAACCAAAGCATTCCAGGGGGGTCTGACAATTTAGGGCCCAGGAAACCGCTTCCTCACCGAAAACCAGGAAAATTAGTAAAACTTTTTCGGGACCGCAGATGTCCGCGTTGTGTATCGAACCCCCTCAGCGGAGCCCGAAGGTCGAACTTGAACCTGGTGCTGGAGGCCGGGTTGCTCGTTGTGGGGATCTCGGCCAATTCGCTGGGAGTGCTCGCGGAGGGCGCGGACTACTTTGCCGATGCTCGTCTTTAGCGTCGCGATTCGAGTAGGCCCGGCTGTGCAAACCGAGGACTACGCCGAAGGTTTCCGGGCGTTCCAAGAGAAGCGGGCGCCGGTCTTTAAGGGGTAGCAGGCTCCTCGCAGCAAGCCCTGGTCTGTTGAAATCGTGGGGGAGGTCCCACCGCTGCGTTCCGGTACCTAGCGCTGGGCCCGCGCCCACGAACCGGCGGTGACAAAAAAGCGAGCAGGTGCCCTCACTCGCCCTGCTAAGCCGTAGGGGAGTGCTGTCGATTCCGTGCCCGGTGCAGCCGGTACTCACGGGCGGTGATCCAGACGATGAAGATGTCGAAGGCTGTCAAAAGGACAAGGCCCCAGGAGAAGGCCACGACGATCCGGTAGCCCTGGTAAACGATGAAGACCAACAGGAACGCGATCATCCACGGGTAGGCCCAGAGTTTGTCCTTCAGGACGGCCCAGACGAGGACGATCTTGACCAAGCCGTGGAGCAGTAGGTAGATCGCGCCGAACAGCGTCGCGGACCCTGAGAGGTTGGAGCTCAGGTGCACCAGGCTGTTCGCCAGGAAGTCGTGCGGATCCTGGGCGAGTTCGTGCTGGGTGAGGAAATGGACCAGATCACCGATTTGTTGAGGCGTCACCAGCAAAAGAAGAACGCCGCCGATCAGTTCCAGGACGCCATCCAGGCCCTTCAGGATGAGGCTCACGCGAAATGTCCGGTCGAGCAGGGTTGTTTCAGCTGGTTTCGTTTCCATCACACTTCCCTCCGCTACCTCAAGATACATTCTTTCTTATGCCCCTCTCTTCTGATCCCGCAGGAGCTTACGCGATTGAAACACATGGCCTGAGCAAGCACTTTGGCAGGCATACCGCCGTCGACGGCTTGACCATGCGCGTGCCTCAGGGAGCCATCGCAGGGTTTATTGGCCCCAATGGGGCAGGCAAGACCACCACCCTTCGCCTGCTCTTGGGCCTGGTGCGGGCGGATGCGGGCAGCGCCACGGTTCTGGGCCACTCGCTCACTGAATTCGAGCGGTACCTGCCGCGCGTCGGGGCACTGGTGGAAGCGCCGGCGTTCTATCCGGGCCTTTCCGGGCGGACAAATCTGGAGGTGCTCGCCCGTCTTGGAGGCCATCCCGGTTCCCGCGTGAGCGAACTGCTGGAAGTGGTGGGACTCTCCGATCGGGCCCGTGACCGGGTAGGAACGTATTCACTGGGCATGAAGCAACGCCTTGGGGTGGCGATGGCCCTGCTGCCCGATCCGGAGCTCCTCATTCTCGACGAGCCAGCCAATGGCCTTGATCCCCTCGGCATCATCGAGATGCGCGAGATGCTGCGCCGTTTGGCCGGCCAGGGGAAAACCATCCTCCTCAGCAGTCACTTGCTCGGCGAGTTGGAACAGCTCACCGACTGGCTGATCATGCTCAATCAAGGGAAGGCCCTGTTCTGCGGACCGGCACGGGAGCTGTTCGCCGAACGCGTCGAGGTAGTGGTCGAAGCCCAGGACTCGGTCCAGTTGGATCTGGTGGCCCGGATCGCGGGCGAGGCCGGTTATACGGTCACGCGGGAGGATCAGGCCTTGCGCGTCGCCTGTTCTGCCGGTTTTGCCGAGACCTTGAACCGGCAGGCCAGGGACGCCGGCGCGCCGGATCTGACCATCCGAGTGAGGGAAGCCAGCCTGGAGCAACTGTTCCTGGCTTTGCTGAAAGGAGACCGCTCATGATTTCAGTGATCCGTGCGTTTCGCAGCGAATTGCTCAAGTTCCGGCGCTGGAGTGTTTTGGCGGTCGCGGGGGCGATGCTGGTGGTGAGCACCTTTATCGCTTACTTGACGTTCCACCAGATCGCATCCGGAGCCACCGGCCGTGAGATGACCGGCCTGATTGCCGCGTTCCCCACACCTCAGGGATTGGTCTCGATCATTGGCCAAGCCCGCTCCGTGATCATTGCCATCGCGCTGGTGATGGTGACGGCCAATCTCGCCGCGGAATGGTCGCAAGGGACGCTGCGCAACCTGTTGGTCTGTGAGCCGCGCCGCCTGCGGTGGTTGGCGGGCAAAATGCTTGCGCTGATACTTTTTGTGCTGCTCGCGATGCTGCTCACCCTGCTCATCAGCGGCACATTCATCCTTGTTGTTGCCGAAGGACAGGGGATTCGGACGGATGCCTGGACGTCTTCGGAGGGGCTGCAGGTCTTCCTGGCGTTCTTGGGCAATGAGGTGCTTTGCCTCATCGGGGTGAGCGCCCTAGGCATGGTCATCGCCATGCTCACCCGTTCGGTCGCGGCCGCCGTCGGGATCGCACTGGCCTACATCCTGGTGGTCGAAGGCATCATCGCGGTGGTTTTGCCGCAGGTCAGCCAGTGGTTCCCGGGCCGGGTGTTCAACACCATCGTGGGGACCACCGTGCCCCTCGTAGGTCCGACGCCTCTCCAAGGTTATCCGGCGGCCCTGGGAGCAGCGCTCCTGTGGATGGTCGGCTTCGTCGTGGTGACCGCCGTCGTCTTCCCACGCCAGGACGTCAAAGCGTGACAGAAAGAGCACGCAATGTCCCCTCCGGCGTCGTCGGCAACGAGCGCCTGACCGCCCTGATCGGTGCTGTGGTTCTGGTGCTGTCGGTGGCCGAGATCGCCACTGTTCCGACTCTGGGCAGCCTGATCGTGGCGCACTTCTTCGTTGGCGTGTTCCTGGCGGGCCCAGTCGTGGCCAAGACGGCCAGCACTGGCTGGCGATTCATTCGCTACTACTCGCGGGATCCCGCCTACCGCCTCAAGGGTCCGCCCCGGCCGCTTCTGCGCGTGATCGCTCCGTTGCTCGTCGCATCGACGTTCACGCTGCTCGGTAGCGGGATCGCCTTGGCCATCACCGGGCCTGCCCCCGAGATCTTGGTCCGGGTACACGTTGTTAGCTTCTTGGTCTGGCTCGCCAGCCTCGCAGTGCACGTCTTCGCTTATGTGAGGCGGGTACCCAGGCTAATAGCCGAGGACTGGCGCCGCCCCCTCCGGCGGAGGCGCGAGGACGGGGCCGCACCGGAGCCGTCGGGACGCCGGATGCGGCTGGCGGTCAACATTGCGGTGCTCGTGCTGGCCGCGATTGCTGCGGTGCTGCTTTTGCCGACTGCCGCACCATGGGAGGGGTGGCGTGGTCAGGCCGTGACTGGACCTGGGGTCCTCGCCGTCGCAGTGTGCATCGGGACCGCGATCGCGGTCGCGGTCAAGCGCCGCTAGAGGGAAACCACGACGGCGGTGAAGCTCGCACATGTGGGCGCCCGGCCGACACCTAGTCAGTGACGTCGGCGTGGTGGTGGCGCGGGGTTCCCTCAAGGGAGTGTTCGGCCTGGAAGATCGCATCGGTAACGAGTTGACGGACGTGCTCGTTCGAGAGGCGGTAGTACACGCGGGTTCCGGCTTGCCTCGTGGTGACCACGCGCCCGAGGCGCAATTTGGCCAGATGCTGGGACACCGCTGCCTGGGATTTGTGGACCAGTTCCGCCAGCTGGTTGACGGGCAACTCGCCGTCGCGCAGTGCAAGAATGATGCGGACCCGGGTGGCGTCGGCGAGCATCGCAAACACCTCGACGGCTAGCTCGACGTACTGGCTGTCCGGCTCCCGGCCGCACACAGCGTTATCTGCATCCATGCTTATATTGTTTCATACGGATAAAATGAGGTATATATATTGAGCAAGGTGCCGTTCGTTAGCTGAGGCTCCTTCGCGGAAACATGCCAGCGACCCCCAACGTCGAGAGACGCCCCGGGTCAGGACAGGCCGCCCCGGCATTAAGGGGTGGTCCCGATTGGCTCCTGGACACAGTCCGGGTTCACGCCGCGAAGTGCCAAAGGTCTTACGAGGAGGGGCATGTGCGGGCCTCTATGCCCGCCCTCCCCGCGGCACGTCCAACAGCAGCAGGAGGTGACGGTTCCATCATGAACGATGGTCATAAACCCAGTCTCCCGTCCCGTTTTTCGGACTCCGCTTCAGCCTCCTGAAACTCTGCGCTGATTCGGTCCGGCACGCCGGAGCCTGATCCAAGCGGCACGTACGTGCCCACACTTACGCAAAAACGCCCGCCCATGCCACGTGCCCCGGTGAGGCTTATCCATGACTTTTTTGTGCCCGTTTCCGGGCAGAAGGCCGGTACATCATGACCGAAACCAAGACCCCGCTAGCGCCCTCCGCAGCCCTGGACACAGCTCACATCGGTGACATCAAAGGTGCGTTCGGCACCATCCGCGTCAACGACGAAAAGCCCCGCTCGGGCATCAAAGCACGCCTGAAGACCCTGCTGGCGATCATCGGACCCGGGCTGATCGTCATGGTCGGCGACAACGACGCCGGCGCTTTCGGCACCTACACCGAGGCCGGACAGAACTATGGAACGTCTCTCCTCTGGACTCTGCTGCTGCTGGTTCCCGTGCTGTACGTGAACCAGGAAATGGTGCTGCGCCTGGGGGTCGTCTCCGGCGTCGGACATGCCCGCCTGATCCTGGAGCGCTTCGGCAAGTTCTGGGGCGCCTTCAGCGTCATCGACTTGTTCATCCTCAACGCCCTGACCATCGTCACCGAATTCATTGGCATCAGCCTCGGCCTGGACTACCTCGGAATCCCCAAGATCCCGGGAATTCTCCTTGCCACCGCAGTGATCGTGGGCGCCGCGAGCACCGGCTCCTTCAAGCGCTTCGAGCGGGTTTGCCTGACCCTGGTAGCCGGGTCCCTGCTGCTGGTGCCGATCATCTTCATGGTCCATCCCGACGTCGGACAAGTCGCCCACGATTTCGTCGTGCCCGGCATGCCCAAAGGGGCGGACCTGTCCACGGTGACCTTGCTGATCATCGGCATCGTCGGAACCACCGTGGCGCCATGGCAGCTCTTCTTCCAGCAGTCGTACATCATCGACAAGCGCATCACTCCCCGGTTCCTGAAGTACGAGAAGGCCGATCTCTGGCTGGGAATCACCATCGTCATCGTGGGCGCCGCAGCGATCATTTCCTTCACGGCGGCGACATTTGCCGGTACCCCGGAGTTCGGCAACTTCACCGACGCCGGTGGTGTCGCCGTCGGCCTCGAACAGCACGTCGGAAAGGTTGCCGGTGTCTTGTTTGCCCTGGCACTGATCGATGCCTCGATTATCGGGGCCGCCGCCGTCGGGCTTTCCACCTCCTATGCGCTCGGCGACGTTCTGGGGCTCAAGCACTCCCTGCACCGGAAAGTGTCCGACGCCAAAGGCTTCTACGCAGTGTTCGCTGGAGTCCTGCTCCTCTCGGCCATTGTGGTCCTGATCCCGGGCAGCCCTTTGGGTCTGCTCACCGTCGGGGTCCAGGTGCTGGCCGGGGTCCTGCTTCCCTCGGCCACGGTGTTCCTGCTGCTGCTCTGCAATGACAAGCAAGTGCTGGGACCTTGGGTGAACGGTCGGTTCATGAACTTCTTCACCTCGGCTGTGATCGCGGTCCTGGTGATCCTTTCCTTGGTGCTGACCGCCGGGGTGTTGTTCCCGGACATGGGCTCGGAGGCCATCCTGGGCATCCTCATAGGAGGCGCCGCCGTTTCCGCCGTCGCGGGGGTTGTGTTCCTGATCTACCGCAGGATCCACCCCGCAGCGCCGAGCCCCGATGCAGTCGACCGTTCACAGCGGGCAACCTGGCGCATGCCCCCGATTGCCCTGCTCACCGCCCCCAAACTGTCCACTGGGCACCGGATCGGCCTGACGGTTCTGCGAACTTACCTGCTGATCGCGATGATCCTGGTCATCGTCCGGGTGGTCCAGCTAGCCCTTGGCACCTGATGGTTCCCGCGTCATCGAGGCCATTACGCGGATGGCCGATTACAATCTGCTTACCCGCTGGTCGCGCCGCGGACCCAGCCACCACGCCAACCGCGGCGGGGACAGGAGAATTCCATGAATGATGGGCACCGCACAAGCTCTCAAGGTCCCCGCCATATGCGCCCCAAGTCCCGGCGCAAGTCCGTCATCCTGATCTCGGCGACGGCGGTCGCCGCAACCGTGGCCTTGGCGGTCGCCGTCGCGGTCACCTATGTGGGCGCGACGGCGGTTGCGGTGAACAACAACGTCCACCGCTCGGATGTCCTCAAGGACCTGAAAACGCTGCCCCAAGCGGTGCCAAAGCTGAGCCAGGACACGAACATCCTGATCATGGGCCTCGATACAAGGGTCGACGAGAAGGGCAAGCCACTTCCTCCGGAGATGTATGACGCCTTGCACGCGGGGGATGAGAATATCGGCGGCTACAACTCCAACGTCCTGATGCTCATCCATATCCCGGCGGACGGTTCCAAAGCCGCGGGGATCTCCATTCCCCGGGATGACTACGTCCAGGTGGATAGCATACCCGGGAGCGGCCCCTTCAAAGCCAAAATCAAAGAGGCCTACGGCTACGGTTTCGCAGCGGAGAAGACCTCCTTGATCAATGCGGGAAAGCCCGACGACGATACCACCTACCAGGCGGCGCGCGACGCCGGGCGCAAAGCCGAAATAGCTACCGCGACCAAGTTCCTAGGCAGCGTACATATCGACCACTTCCTCGAAGTCACCATGGCCGCGTTCTATCAGACGGCCCAAGCGATCGCCCCCATCACCGTGTGCGTCAACCGGGCCACCCAGGACACCTTCTCCGGGGCCGACTTCAAAGCGGGCATGCAGCAGATTGACGCCAAACAGGCCATGGCTTTCGTGCGGCAGCGCCGGGACACGTCCGACCCGACGTACCTCTTCTCGGACCTGGACCGCGAACGCCGGCAGCAGGCCTTCATCGCCTCGGTCTCCCACCAGCTCAAGGACGCCGGGACCTTCACCGACCTCGGGAAAATGCAGGGTGTCCTGGATGCCGTGAGCAAGAACATCGTGGTTGATTCGGAGCTGAACCTGATCCAGCTCGCCCAGCAGGCGACGTCCCTGACCGGGGGCAACATCTCCTTCAGCACCCTGCCGATCACAGGCTTCGGCTGGTCCCCGGATGGCGCCTCCATCAACACCGTGGACGTCAACCAGGTGCACGCCACCGTCAAGGAACTCCTCACCCCGGTACCGCCGGCTCCCGCACCGACGACGACGGCGACCCCGACGACGGCGGCTGCCTCACCTGCGGCACCCGCACCCGAAGCGCCACCCGCCTCAGGGGCTGCACCAGCCACTCCGTCGGCACCCGCAAGCAACGTCTACGCGGATTCCACCGGAGCACTCCAAGGCGGTGCCATTGCCTGCGTGAAATAGCGCAGCATCTAGGTAGCTCTCTCCGATAGGCTCGGCGAATGAGCGAAAATACACCGAAGCTCGCAGGTTACCTGGACAAGCAACAGCCGGGGCTTTATCAGGCCCTGTCCGGCTACGCGGGTCAGGTCACTGCCGAGGCGGACAGGACCGGGATCCCGCGTCGCACTCTGGAGTTGTTGAACTACCGGGCTTCGCAGATCAACGGCTGCGCCTTTTGCCTGGATCTGCATCACCGTAGGGCCATCGGCTACGGGGAAACTGAGCAGCGGCTTTCCCTGGTGTCCGTGCATGGCGAGGTGGGGCTCTTCAACGAGGCCGAACAGGTGGCGCTTGAACTGGCCGAACAGATCACGCGGATGAGCACCGCCCGTCCGACGGCCGAGCTGTTCTCACGCGCGCGGAAGGTCTACACCGACGAACAGATCAGCGTGCTGTGCATGGCGTGCATCGGCATCAACGCCTTCAACCGCCTGTCTATCCTGAGCGACCATCCGGTGCGCAAGGCCCATTCGTCGGGATGAAGCGTGCGAAGTCGCACGATTCCTCTTAGCGTTGTGGAGGCTCGGTGCTTGAATTCTTCCGCCTACTGCGCCACCACAGGTAGAGGCCCCAGCATCCGAGGCCCAGGACCAGAACTGATGCGACAGCCCGCCACCAGACAAAAGGCTCCCACAAGGCAAAGAGAAGTGCATAGGCAAAGAACGAAGCGCTTATCCAAGGATTCGGAATCTTGTTGGCCATCGGGCCACCTTTCGGATGTGAGTGCTTGGCGTCAGTCCGCTGCCGAAATGACGAGGTAAGGTCGGTGGAAATATCGACCGGGATGCTCTCCAATGCCGGTAGCGCCTCCACTTTTGCCACGAGGCGCGAGGGACCAGCGAGGATGCTGGAGTCCAAGTCGATGTTGGTAGCGAGGAACCAGGTTTCGTCTCGAGGCCAGAGATAACTTGGCGTGATCCCGTTTCCGGCTGTCCAACCGAATTGAGGACGCGCCATGAATGCCGCCCCGGCAAGGTCGCTTGAGGTGAAATTGTAGAGAAGAAATTGGTTGCCTTGGATAGAAACCGTTTGTCCCTTTCGGATGGCTTTCCCCGAAGACCGATCTTCCAGGAGCGGTTCCCACCCTGCCCAGAAGGCAGCGAGGAACTCGCCGGCCGTCAAAGCCACTAGCACGTCCGCGAGAGCGCTGAATCCTCTGGCATCGAGTCGCCCCTCTTCGGGAGGAAACACCGTACCGACTCCGGACACTGTCGCTGGTTCTCCGTAGACCCCTGACAAGTCGGCCCAAATTGTCCCAGGCTCCAACTTCAGGCCTCGTGAGGAAGCCACCTCGGTCCAAGTGACCTGTGGTTCGGGTTCAGTGCCGGGGCCCGGTACGGATGTGCTGTGAGCTCTATGAAGGATGCGTAAGTATGACTCGAAGCCCGCAGGGACGATCCCTTTGACCCTCGCGGAATCGTCAAGTCCTGCTTGCCACTTCACCAGGTTGTGGTCGTTCTCAGATCTCACTGTCTTTCCGATTTCCACTCAATTGACCCCTGCTTTCACTCGGCGATTGACCAAGGCGCGCGAACACGGGCCGCCCTGGGCCATCGATGCTTTGCCGGCCGTAGGATTCTGATCCTAAGCAGTCGTTTCCACCTTTGGGTCTGGATTCCGCAGAATTGAGTGCCAAATCTGACTAATTGAGTACCAAAGCTGAGCAAATTGAGTGGTGCACAGACTGCTCTCTGTGAGTGAGCGTGCTTCGCCTGGGAGCGTAGGTAAGCAGCCGGCGTGCCGAGGAACAGATCAGCGTGCTGTGCATGGCGTGCATCGGCATCAACGCCTTCAACCGACTGCCCATCCTGAGCGAGCATCCGGTGCGGAAGGCCCGTTCATCGTCGTGAGAGTGACTCACTCCGTAAACGTAAGGTGGAGGAATGACCCCACATCATGACCCGCGGGCAAAGGCAGCAGTTGTAGGCACGGGCGGTTGGATTGCCGCTGCGAGAGCGCTCGAGACTGCCCGCCCTGACCGGCTGTTCAACGATCCGTGGGCCGAACTTCTGGCGGGAGAAAGCGGAAAAGCCGCCTTGGAAGCCGCGGACTACAATCCGTTCCTGCCGGTCCGGACACGATATTTTGACGATCGCATCCTCGGAGCCGCCCAGAAGGACTCCCAGATCGTCCTGCTTGGTGCTGGCTTGGATACGAGGGCCTTTCGGTTACCGTTGCCGGCCTCCTGCACCGTGTTCGAGATTGACTACGCGGATGGGTTCACGGAGAAGGAAGCCATCCTGCGCACCACACCGGCCCGATGCGAACGAAGGTGCGTCCACGCCGACCTGTCCGGCCCGTGGACGCCGGCGCTTCTCGATGCAGGCTTTGACCAACGCACACCAACGATTTGGGTTGCCGAGGGGCTCTTCTTTTACTTGGCTGAGGCCGACGTCGAGTCGCTGGTCCGCGACACCGCAGCTTTGTCCGCCGCTGAGTCCATCTTCCTGGCGGATATCTTTGGCACCGGCCTGTTGGACCTGGAGGGCATGGCTCCGCTGGTGGCTGCGCGCAGGAGCACCGGCCGGCCGCTGCCCTTCTGTACAGATTCACCGGAGGTGCTTTTTCGGGCCGGGGGCTGGAGCGAGTCGACGGTGGTCCAGCCTGGACAGCCTGCGGCAAATTTCGGCCGATTAGCCCAGGTCCCCGATACAAGAGACGCCGGACACCAAACCAACCTCCGCACCTACCTGTTGACGGCCACGCTCTGAGGCCCGGAGCTAACGACTTCTTGCCCGGACACGCCGAAATCTTGCATCAGGGATTAGCGTTTTTGAAAATCCATTCGTAAGATTTGCCGTATGTCTATGGGGAGATTAGTTCGTAAAGCAGTTATTCCGGCCGCTGGATTGGGCACGCGCTTCTTGCCTGCCACCAAGGCGATGCCGAAGGAAATGTTGCCGGTAGTCGATCAACCGGCCATCCAATACGTGGTTGAGGAAGCCGTGAAGGCGGGCCTCAGCGACGTGCTGATGATTACAGG
This sequence comes from Arthrobacter sp. 01T428, assembly GCF_056398685.1. Classification (NCBI taxonomy): domain Bacteria; kingdom Bacillati; phylum Actinomycetota; class Actinomycetes; order Micrococcales; family Micrococcaceae; genus Arthrobacter; species Arthrobacter sp. 01T428. Next base: position 37,646 of record NZ_JBFTPW010000021.1, read on the forward strand.
CCGCAACAAGCGCGCCCTTGAAGACCACTTCGACCGTGCGCCTGATCTCGAACGCACTTTGGAGCTGAAGGGCGACGAAGCTCGCTTGGACGCCGTGCAGCATGCGTCCGGGCTTGGGCCTATCCACTATGTGCGGCAGGGCGAACCGAAGGGCCTGGGCCATGCAGTGCTGTGCGCCAAGCAGCACGTCGGTGACGAACCGTTTGCAGTGCTTTTGGGCGACGATCTGATTGACGAGCGGGATCAGCTTCTGTCAACCATGATCGACGTTCAAGCCAAGACTGGCGGCTCGGTGATCGCGCTCATCGAAGTGGAACCGTCGCAGATCAGCGCCTATGGCTGCGCGGACATCACACCCATCGAGGGGGAGGACTACGTCCGGGTCAACAGCCTTGTGGAGAAGCCTTCCGTTGAAGAAGCGCCATCAAACTTGGCTGTGATTGGACGATATGTCCTGCACCCGGCCGTGTTCGATGTCCTCGAAGAGACCGGGCCCGGGCGCGGCGGCGAGATCCAGCTGACCGACGCGCTTCAGACCCTCGCCAAGGGCGAAGGCGAAGGCGCCGGCGTTTACGGGGTCGTCTTCCGCGGACGTCGCTACGATACCGGGGACAAGCTCAGCTACTTGAAGGCCGTCATTACGCTGGCGTCCGAGCGGGCCGAATTCGGTGAAGATCTCAAAACCTGGATGAAGGAATTCCTGGGTTAGGAGTGCTGCATGCTTAGCCGGGCATAGCGGAGAATCCTGAGGATGGCCGGAGCCAGCTCGTCTTCCATCCGCAGATATGCTTCGGCGCCCTGTTTGTAAGGGTCGGCGACGTCGTTGTCCGAGGATTTCGCCGCCAGGACGAGGTGACGCACGGAGGACGCCCGCGCCGGCAGTTCTCGCCATAGTTGGTTGTAGTCAGAGTCCGACGGCGGCGCGTCGCCTCGTTCTTCAAGGGCCGTCACCATCCGCGCGAATTCGCGGATGGTGAACGTCCGCCTGAGCAGGGAAGCGTCCAGCTGCAGAACTTCCCCGCGATGGTGGGATGCCATAGTGAGTACCAGGTCCGCTTCCCTCAGGATCTTTGAGGTGAGCTGGCGCGCGGCAAAGTCATCAGGGGTGCCGCCGTACGTGCGGATGATGTCCGCTGAGAGCGGCTGGACGGGGCTGCCCACCATGGCGCGGGTGCCGGCGCTGCGCACTTCGAAGCCGCCGGCGAGAACCTGGTCCAGGCCCGCCTGGAGCAAACGTTCGGCTACGGGGGAGCGGCAGATGTTGCCGGTGCAAACGGTCAGTATCCGAATGGGTTGGGGCGATTCCAAAGGTATAGCTCTTTCACTTAGCTGGCAGGCGCGCGTGACACCTGTGTTTTACAAGTTAACACGAGAGTCATAATCACGAGTGCCGTAGCAGGGCGAAGGCAGCCACGCCGAAGGAAACCGCGGCCAGCAGGATCAAAAAAATGATCGGCCAGGCCGCTCTCGGAATCGCTGGAAATGGTGGAATCGCTGGCAACCCCACCCTGAAGCTCAGCCGCTTGCGGCGTCGCCAATGTCTCCCCATGTTCATAAATTACCGTATGCGCAAACAAGGAGGGGTTGTTTCCGGATCACCGGAAACAACCCCTCCTCTTGTTTAGCGTTTAGGCTGTTGTTGCGGTTTCGTTCTTTGCGCGGCGGCGGGCCACCACTACAGAAGTCGTGCCTGCTACGAGTGCGCCAGCGCCAACCAGGCCCCAAAGGATCAGGCTGGAGTCGACGCCGGTGTTGGCCAGGCCAGTACCACCGGTGTTGGCCAGTGCTGCTCCACCCGTGTTTGCCAAGCCCGCACCGCTGACACCGGCGGCAACCACAGTTGCGGTCACGGTGTGGCCGGAGCTCGCTCCGACGGCGGTCAGCTGGTAGGTACCTGCCGCGCTCAGCGTGACGTTGGTTGAGAAAGCGCCCGAGCTGTTGGCAATAGCGGTCACCGCAGTGGGAGCCAGGTGAAGACCGCCTGGGACCGCCATAGCGATGCCATTGCTCGTGCCGGGTGCTGCTGCGCCTTGGGCAGTAGCAGTAAAGGTAATCGTGATGTTGATGGTTTCGCCGGGCGTGAAGCCGGTGCCGGAGAATACGACGGTTCCGCCGACCGTTACGGTTGAACTGGAAACGGTGCCCGGTGCCGGTGCCGGGTAATCAACGGCCATTGCTGGTGCCGAAGCGGCAAGTGCGATGGTGCCCGCAAGCGCGAGCGCTGCAAGTGATTTCTTCAATTTTAGTCCCCCTGAGACCCTGGTACGTACTTGAGACCTGCTACGCAATTCATTGTGTTGACGTGATTTCATCCACCACGAACACGTGAACTGAAATCTGAGACCTACCCAAGAGAGAAACTACCATCCTAAGGGTGCTTACCGCAAAGTAAATCCAAACTCGTTACAAAGGGTTAACGTGCCGTCTATCCCGCGGCGCCGCATGTTTCCGATTTGGTAGGGAGAACCACCTTGTCAACGGATTCGACAGTTGGTGTCACCACCACTTCAGGCTGGTTGTGCTGCACGATTTTTCCGAATGTGAATTCCACGGTGCTGCTTTGCCCCGGTGCCAGACGCACTGAAAGGGTTGCAACGGGCCTATTGTCGTGTTGCTGTGCGCCGAAGGGGACTTTGTTCCCATCTTGGGTAGCCGTTACCACCTGGGACTGGGCAGGCCCGTAGGCGATCACATTGCTTTGGGCCGTGCCGGGCGGCACTCCGTAAGCACCGCCGCCGGTCACGTAGGCGGGCAAGGAGGTGGCCGCATCAGCTGGAGCGGTGTTGGTGCTGGTGATCCGAACCTTGACGGTTCCGTAGCCATCGGCGGGGCACTGTGTTACCAGCTGGACGGTGCGCTTCACGTAATAGTCCATTTTGGCGCCCGTGCCGTCGTTGAAGTAGGCCCCGAATTGGGCAGCTGGCACACTGGGTCCTGAGATGGATCCGCTCAACGGGTATTTCCCGAGAGTGGACTGTTCGCTGGCCTCCGTAGACCAAAGCAGCACTCGGTGCTCTTCGACGCCTTTCCCGAGTCCGGTAAGAATGCTCTTGGTGTCGCCCTTTCCTGAGGAGAGCGCTCCGAAGACTTCCTTGGCCACCGCAGCGAAGTAGAGGTCTTGCGGTTTGGGATTATTGAATTGGACATAAACGTCGGAGAGAAGGGTTTTCACCACGTTGCTGCCAGAGAGTTCGCTGGGCAGTTTTCCGGCAGTGAGCGCGAGCAACTGCGGGTCTTGAAGAGTGACCGGTCCTGTGGCGTCGAGGATGTAGCTAAGGGCTACGGGATCGATCGAGACGGCACCGTCAAGGCGCTCACCCTTTTTCTGTTCCCACATCTTCAATGCGGTGGTGGCGGCGGTTGGGAAGTCTGGAGTGAAATTTACGTCCTGCATAAAGGTGCCCAGGCGATTGCTATAGATACGCTCTTGCTCGGCGTCAACATCCACAGGCGGCGTGAACGCACCAAGATCGTGGGCGCTGGTCTGGGAGGCGAGGCTGAGTTTGCCTTTGTCTGCTGTCAGCACTGCCAGCGCGCCGGGAATGCCGCCACTGGCCCGGGCCTCGGCATTGTTCTGGACAAGGAGCAGGTAGTGCCGGGGTTTGTCGGAGCCCAACATCCCAGGTGCTAGGCCCGCGACGTCGGAGGCAGTGTCCAGTTCATTAACAACAGAGCCAAGCTGTTGCCTGGCCTGTATCAAAGGTCCGGCGACCTGGGGGAGCAGGCTGCCGGGGTCGATCCCATCCAGCCGTTCGGCCGAGACACGCACGGCGTGTGCTGCGGACGCGACGGCGGGGGCAGCCTTGCGGATTGGGTCAAGGTCCGTGCCGCTCGCGCTTGGCATCAGCTTGTCCCAGTTCAGCGAATCATAGACCTTCGCCAAGGGCGCGACGCCAAGAGTGGCCACATCGTCCGCTGATCGGGCGATTTCAGCTGTCGCGGAGAAGTTGGCGCCCAACCAGGGAATCGCCGAGGCGACTGACCAGAGGGGGTCAGCGGCGGCGTCCCGAGCAGCGGCAGTGTGGTGCCGTAGTTCGTCGACAAGAGAAGCTGCATCGGCCGGACGGTTCTTGAGAACGCTTTCTTTGAGTTTGGGAACCAACTGGGTCGATGCTTCAAGTTCTGACCTGATGGTCGAGGCCTTGGCAACAAGCCACAGGGCGGCGGCTCCGGCGATCACGGCGAAGACCACAAGGCAAAGTCCAGCCGTCAGCAACCGACGGCGACGCTTGCTTGGAACGGAGCTTCGCTCTCCCCTGCGTAGTTCGGGTTCCTCCGGGATGGTTTCGGATTGTTGAGTATCAGTCACGCTTAAGGCCTTCCGAGTCCGCGGTAGTGCCAACCGGCGGCACGCCATTTCGCTGAGTCCAAGACGTTTCGTCCGTCCAGGATCCGGAGTCCGGCGACGCCGCTGCTCACCTCGAAGGGGTCAAGGTCTTTGTATTGCTGCCATTCGGTGAGCAGGAGGAGGGTATCGGCTCCAGCCATCGCCGTTTCCAGGTCCGGTTCATACTGCAGTTCCGGGAACCGTTTTTCCGCGTTTTCCAGGGCCTTCGGGTCGGTCACGGTGACCACCGCGCCCTGGAGTTGAAGTTGCGCGGCGATACTGAGCGCTGGCGAGTCGCGGACGTCGTCGCTCTCGGGTTTGAAGGCGGCACCGAGGACGGTGATGCGGTGTCCCAGCAGGCTTCCTCCGCAGAGTTCGCGAGTAAGCTCTACGACGCGCGTGCGGCGTCGCATATTGATGGAATCCACTTCTCGCAGGAAGGTCAAGGCCTGATCGGCCCCCAGTTCGCCGGCCCTTGCCATGAAGGCCCGGATGTCCTTGGGGAGGCATCCACCGCCAAAACCGATGCCCGCGTTGAGGAATTTGCGGCCGATCCTGTCATCCATTCCGATGGCATCTGCGAGCCGGGTGACGTCTGCGCCTGCCGCTTCACAAACCTCGGCCATGGCGTTGATGAATGAAATTTTGGTTGCCAAGAACGAGTTGGCAGCCGCCTTGACCAGCTCGGCAGTGGGGTGGTCGGTCACCAGACGCGGGGTTCCCGTGGAGAGCGGAACGGCATAGACCTCGTCCAGAACAGAAACGGCCGCGTGATCTTCCGAGCCATCGGCGACGCCGTAGACCAAGCGATCGGGTGAGAGGGTGTCCTGGACGGCATGACCTTCGCGCAAGAATTCGGGATTCCACACGAGGTGTGTCCCTGGTTCGCTCTCGGTGAGGACGTTACCTAAGCGGGAGGCAGTTCCCACCGGGACGGTAGATTTTCCGACCACAAGGTCGCCGGACCGAATGTGGGGGAGGAGCGCCGCTACAGCTGCATCAACATAGCGAAGGTCGGCGCCGTTTTCGCCTTTCTTCTGGGGTGTCCCCACGCAGATGAAGTGGACAGCGCTACCTGCTGCTGCGGAAATGTCTGTGGTGAAGGACAGCCGTCCCGTCTCCTGGACGTCTCGAAGGAGTTCATCCAAACCAGGTTCGAAGAACGGGGCACGGGCGGCGGACAGCGTGCTGATCTTCCGCTCATCCACGTCGATGCCGACCACCTCGTGGCCAAGCTTGGCCATGCAGGCAGCGTGGACTGCACCGAGGTAGCCGCAGCCGATGACTGAAATTCGCATTGTGTTGCCTTCCCCAGAGGGTCGTTCCTGCGTCAGTGGTAATTAGTAGGCTCCGTGCCCAGTGAGGACAGCCCTCGCAGTGCGGAGCAGAATAATCAGGTCACCGGCCAATGACCAGTTTTCCACGTAATAGAGGTCCAAGCGGACCGAGTCTTGCCAGGAGAGATTAGATCGTCCGCTGACCTGCCAGAGCCCAGTAACTCCCGGTTTGACCAGAAGGCGCCGACGCACGTCCTGTTCATAGGACTCCACTTCAACGGGCAATGGTGGGCGTGGCCCCACCAAGCTCATGGAGCCGGACAGAACGTTGAACAGCTGTGGAAGCTCGTCCAAGCTATATCTGCGAAGGAAGCCCCCCGTGCGTGTTAAGCGTGGATCGTTCCTGATTTTGAAGAGAACTCCATTCCCTTCATTCCGGTGAGCGAGCTCAGCGAGCCTTGACTCAGCGTCGGCCACCATGGTGCGGAATTTGAGCATCCTGAAGGATGCGCCCTCAAACCCGACGCGCTCTTGCCGGAAGAGGATCGGACCAGGGGTATCGAGCTTTACCATGAGGGCCAGCACTGTCAACAATGGCGAAGACAGAACAATCAGCCCAGCCGAGACCGCCACGTCGAACAATCGTTTCGCGACGCGTTGACCGGCCTCAAGACTGGGGGTGGTGACGTGGATGAGCGGGAGTCCGGCAATCTGCTGTGTGTGGATGCGTGGTCCGGCAACGTCGGTGAGGGCTGGTGCAAGAATGAGACCGATGTTGCGGTCGGCCAATTCCCACCCAAGTTGGCGCAGCGTTCTCGGATTGAGCTGCATCCCCACTGTGACGGCGACGGCGTCAGCTGAGCACCGTTCGATCGCGTCGAGAATCGCGTGGGTCGTCGGCTCATGGCCAAGTACCGGGAGCCCGATGGCGGCCAGTTCTTGAGAGTGGGCGGAGTCGCCTGTGGTGTAGGCACCGATGGGAGTGTAGCCGGCGTGCTTCTCGCGGACCAGAGTCTCAGCGAGGTGGATGACTGCCCCAGAACTTCCGAGTAGCAGAAGGCGCGACATTCGCCGGCCCTTCTGTCTGTGGATGCTGAGGTGCTGCCGAAGAAGCCAACGTGCCAGAAGGAGACCGCCGAGCCCTGCAGGTAGGGCAATCCCGACGTATCCGCGGGCGGTGTCTACCCGGAAGACATAAGAGAAGATGGCAACAAAACCAAATAGCCAAAGGGAAGCAGCTGCTACCCTCTTGTACTCATCAGGTCCTGAGCCGAGGATCCGGCTCTGCCTCGTGTTCCACGCCCCAAGCATGAGCCACCATGTGATGGCAAGGAGTATCGACAAGGAAACATAATCTTGTCCAGATATTGAAACGCCCGAGTCCAGTCCGAACCGGATGCTGTAGGCGCCAGCAACAGCCCAGACGATCACCAAGGCGTCAACTATTCGGAGGGTCCGCGAAGTACGCGCCCTCCAGTTTGCCTCTTGACTCAAAGAGTCCCCCATTTCAACTTGAGTGCCTCTTGGACTTCTCAGTTACGGATTTCAGCCAAATTTGATCTGTACCAGTCCACAGTGGCCTTGATCCCTTCTTCCAGACCAATGGAAGCAGACCATCCAGCGTCGGCGAGCTTGGAAACATCCAGCAGTTTTCGTGGTGTGCCGTCGGGCTTGGAAGTGTCCCATTCGATGTCACCGGAGAAACCGACGGAACTTGCCACGATCTCGGCAAGCTCCTTGATAGTCACATCCGTCCCGGTTCCGACATTCACTTGTTCCGGGCCGTCGTAGTTCTCCAGCAGATGTAGGCAGGCGGCGGCCATATCGTCCACGTGCAGGAACTCACGCCGCGGCGACCCGGTGCCCCAGTTGGTGACCACGGGGGTACTGGACTTGGCCGCTTCGTCGTAACGACGAATCAGCGCAGGCAAAACGTGGGAACCTTCCGGCGAGAAATTGTCGCCAGGCCCGTAGAGGTTGGTGGGCATGGCTGATATCCACGGGAGGCCATACTGTCGGCGAACTGCCTGCACGTGCATGATGCCTGCGATTTTCGCAATCGCATAGGCGTCATTGGTCGGTTCGAGGTGACCAGTGAGTAAAGAATCCTCGCGGATTGGTTGCTCTGCGAACTTCGGGTAGATACAGGACGACCCAAGGAAGAGGAGGCGTTCGACACCGTGCTCGCGGGCCGCGTCCAGAACATTCACCTGGATACGCAAATTGTCGCTGAGGAAGTCCACAGGATACGTGTTGTTGGCGAGAATACCGCCCACTTTCGCGGCTGCCAGCACCACATAGCGGGGCTTGCTCCGCGCAAAGAACTCGAAGACAGCGTCGCGGTCCTTGAGATCGAGCTCGGCCGAAGACTTGCCCACAAGCTGGGTGAACCCCTCGGTTTCCAGCTTGCGCCAGATAGCGGATCCCACCAAGCCGCGGTGTCCTGCTACATAGAAGGTCGAGTCACGGTCAAGGCTGCCCGGCATGAACGAGATGGGCTCTGACATCAGTTCTTCCAACTATCGAGATCGACGCCATCGATCCAATCGTTGCCCGCGTGCTTCAAGGCCTCGATGTCGGCGTCCACCATGATTCGGGCGAGCTCCGGTGTGTGAACGGTTGCTTTCCAGCCAAGTTTCTCTTGTGCCTTCGAAGCATCACCCACAAGGGCGTCTACTTCGGTTGGGCGCAAATAGCGCTCGTCAAAACGCACATGGTCTTCCCAATTCAGGCCAGCGTGCTCAAAGGAGATTTGGAGGAAGTCACGGACGGTGTAGTTGCCGCCCGTAGCCAGAACAAAGTCGTCCGGTTCGTCAACTTGGAGCATGCGCCACATTCCCTCCACATACTCGGCTGCGTATCCCCAGTCGCGTACAGCGTCGAGGTTTCCCATGAAGAGGGCGTCCTGTTTGCCAGCCTTGATGGCCGCCACGGCCCTGGTGATCTTCCGGGTGACGAAGGTTTCTCCGCGGCGGGGCGATTCGTGGTTGAAAAGGATGCCGTTGACGGCAAACATTCCATAGGCCTCACGGTAGTTCTTTGTCACCCAGTAGCTGTACACCTTTGCCGCACCGTAAGGAGAACGAGGGTAAAAAGGAGTCTCTTCGTTCTGCGGAGGCGGTGTGGCGCCGAACATTTCCGAGGAAGACGCTTGGTAGAACTTCGTTTCGATACCGGACATTCGGACGGCCTCGAGCAGGCGAATAGTGCCGATACCAGTCGTGTCTCCAGTGTGTTCCGGCTCGTCGAAGGAGACCCGGACGTGCGACTGCGCAGCGAGGTTATATACCTCGTCGGGCCGGATTTGGGCAAGCAACGTCACAAGGCGTGCGCCGTCGCTGAGGTCTCCATAGTGGAGGAAGAGCCTCGCCTTGACGTCGTGGGGGTCCACATAAAGGTGGTCGATCCGTGCCGTATTGAAGGTTGATGCCCTGCGGATCAGTCCGTGGACTTCGTACCCCTTGCTGAGGAGTAGCTCCGCCAGGTAAGACCCGTCCTGTCCGGTGATACCAGTGATGAATGCACGCTTTGCCAAAATTGCCCCCATGATGCGTTATTAGATTTTGCGATGCCTAGCGGCCGCGCCCTGATGCAAGGCCGGACAGGAACTCATCATAGTGGGCAATAGCAACGGCTTTGGACAATGTGACTTGTCGAAATTCGAGCCCACGGATGGCCAGCTCCCTGGAACGATCGTGATCTGAACTCAGGTCCTCCAGCGCGTCCAGAAGTGCTGCAGGATTACCTGCGTCAACCCTTATGCCACCTCCCGACATTTCAATTTCTGATGCGGTGACGCTGCCTGGGTCTGTCGCAGCCACCACAGGTACTCCGGCATTAAAATAAGACGTCAGTTTGCTGGGAACGGCCATGTCTTTGACCCCGCCGCGTTCATTGACAAGCAGGATGTCAGCGGCTGCCAAGGCCTGCTGGAATTCGTCTCCTGGCAGAGGATCAACAAAATCAAGGTTTCGGACCCCGTGAGCTGTCGCTTCCAAGACCTTGCGCTGATTGCCGTCGCCCATGAGCACAAATCGAACTTTGCTCTGCCTCTCGCTGGCTAGCCGGGCAGACGCGACCACATTCTCTAGTCCCTGTTTTTGACCCATGTTCCCCGCGTGGAGGACGATGATGTCATCATCTGACCACTTCATTTTGTGCCGAATGGCGGTTCTATCCGATGGCGGAGTAGGAGGTAGGTGCGTCCAGTTTCGAATGACTCGGATATTGCTAGCCGGGACGCCAACTCTTGACACCATGAAGTCCCTGAAACGCTCATGGATGGCGACAACCCCGTGACAAGACCTGAGAATCAATCCTTCAACCGTCGTCATTGCCTGGGACAGCCGTTGTCCCCCAGTCCCTGTTTCGACGACGCCGTGGCTGTAGATGTCTTGGACCCAAATGCCAACTCTTGGGCGGCGAGTTCCGAATTTTGCCTTCAAGAGGGCCAGTCCGGAGGAGAACAAAGCAGGGCTGACGAGGAGGATGACGTCCGGGGAATGCCAACTTGCCAGTATCAAACGCAGGCCGAAACTCAACTCCATTATCAGTCTGGAGAGGGCAGTCGGTTTTCCTGGGATGAAATGGCGTACCCGCGTCACCTGGATTCCATCAATTTCTTCCTTGGACGTGAGCCCCGTGTACCCATCCCGGAGCCTCCACTCGGGGTAATGCGGGTATCCCGTGATGACGTGGACCTTGTGTCCAGCTTCCCGCAGCCCCTCAGCCAGGCCGGAAGTGTAAGGTGCGTTTCCGGACGGTTCGGGGGAGTAGTTGAGACCAAGGATTGTAATTCTCATGACCTTGCGCGCCTTAATGTCATTTGCCGAGCATTTTCGTGATTCCACTTGTGAAATTCTCGACCATTCTGTCGATCGTCGGATAGCGCCATTGCGTCGGTGCAGTCTCAGGCCTATGGGCGGGGAGAGTGCGCAAGAAGCTCTCTATCAGTCCGACGTAGGAGGCAACATCGTTGGCGGATGTCAGTCTGCTTTGACCCTCAACAAGGAATTCGACCTCCGGCGCGTGGAAGGGCCAGTCCGTGGTGAGGAGCGGGACGCCCAGCACCAAGGCATCAACCGCGACAAGTCCGATTCTTCCTGGGCTCAGAAGCCCGCAGCTGACAGCGCCGATCGTTGCTAGCTCGGACGAGCCCACGTACCCCATCATGATTGATTGTCCGCGGTCTACCGAGGACTGAAGCAGGTGGGCGTCTGATCCCTTTCCGCCGATAAGTACGCGTACATCAGGCTGTGATGTCCAAAGCATGTCCAAGGCGGAGGCGAGAAAATCGATCCTCTTGCTGGAATCCAAGCCTCCGACATAAGCCAAGGTCCGGTGCCGTCGGAGACCGTGGAGGGCCATGAATTCGGTGACCTGCTCGGGACTGAGCCTTGCCTTCGCTGTGGCCAGTTTGGAGGTGTCAGTGGCATTCATGACTGTGGTGACGTTTTGGCCGGGGACGCCCGCTTCGAGCGCGTAGTCCTTGCCGCCTGGCGCATATGCAAATACATGGTCGGCTTGCCGCAATTGCCAACGTTCAAGTGCCAGATCTACCGGGTTTCCGGCCTGGACGTATGGCTTGATGTGGCCCCAAAGACCAACTTTGAGGCGTCCTCTGCGGGCGTCATTGATCGCAAGATAGGTATCCAAAGACGAGCCCAGATGACCAACGATCACGCCGTCAGCGTCTTTCCAGAGCTTTCTCGCACCGCCCAAGCCGACGGTGACACCGCCGATGCTTAGCTGTCGAGCGTCGTAGCGCCTGATCCACTCAGCGTCAATTGAATCGCCGCGCTCAGCTTGTGCTCCTAGGGGGGAAGAAGCAGCTACGACACAGTCAACCTGATGGTGATCTTTCAACCTGCTGATCAGATTGCAGAAAAACTCCGAGCGATACTTTGGAACATACGGTTGGACAATAACCACTGACAAACGCTTCGTATGTCGGGACAGGCTATCCATGATTGGCCACCACTCGAGCATAGGTTTCGACGATCGTTTTCGATATCCGTCTCATGCTGAACTCACGCTTGGCAAGTGCCTCGGCGTTTCGCCCAGTTTCCTGCCGCAAAAGTTTGTCTTCAATGAGACGGGCGACCGCATCAGTAAGGGTATCCGTGTCCGATCCGACCACGAATCCTGCTTTGGCGTTCTCGATGAAGGGCGCCAAGCCACAAGTGTCAGTAACGACAACCGGCTTGCCCAGTGAGAGTGCTTCGAGGACCGACATCGGGAAGGGCTCATTGACGGACGGAAGAACGTAGATCGAACAGCATGCCAGGCGTTCAGCGACGCGTTCCGGTTCGAGGGCGCCTTCCCAGCGAAGGAATTCGCTCATCCCGGTTGCGGAGACTGCATCACGCACAGCTTGGCCCTGGCCTTCGTCCGGACCCACCATGACGAATCGAGCTTGGGGGAACCGCAGATGCAGTCTTTTGGCCATTTCGACGAATACTATCGGTCGTTTTCGAGCCTGCAATCTTGCCAAGAAGAGAATCTCAATTGTTTCAGACTGTGATTGCGCCGATTCCGCCGGGGAGTCCGGAACGCCGTTCAGCAGCTTCGCGAAGTGAAGCGAGTCCGGCGCTAAGCCCTCAAGATCCTTCCGCTCCTGTTCGGTGAGATAGAAGACCCGACTCGCTGCCCGGAGTACCGGGCGCGTAAGATATCGGTCAAAAGGGCCCGCCAGCACTCGTGAGGACGCGTCGATCATGCCATGCGTCTGGACAACGTAGGGCACACCAGCGCGAGCGATAGCGTTTGCGGCCGGCATCGTCAGCAAATCGCGCCCCAGATGAACATGACACACATCGGCAGTGTGAGCTGTTTTCCTGATCCAACTGTGCAGCCCCGGGGACATCGTTCCGGCGAAGCCGAGTTTGGGGATGAGCTTGGCATTGAACAGCTTTACCGGAACTCCATCAAAGCTGTTTGGGAGGGTCGTTCCGAAGCCAAGTGCTCCGGCGGCAAGGGTCACGTCGTGTCCATCTTCAAGGAGCGCACGAGTCTGGTTGATGGCAACCCGTATCGGGCCCCCATAGGCGCCCTCCGGAGTCACAAGAGTCGCGATCTGGATAATTTTCATGGGCGAGGCGATTCTTCGGCGATCCTGGCAATCGGCGCTAGAGCCCGGCCACCAGCCGGAACGTCTTTCACGACGAGTGCCGTCGCGCCGACGACGGCATCTTTGCCTACTGTCACGCCTCTCAGAACGGTTGCCCGGGCAGCAATCCAGGCGCGATCGTGAATTCGGATCGGAGCATTGTCGAACTCAAAGCTGGGCGATTTTGGGTTGTGGCTTCCAGTGCAAATGAGCGCGCCCTGGGAGATGCAGACGTCGGATCCGATCTCAATGGGTTCCAGATTTAGCAGCCAGGCGTCAACACCTATCCAGACGTCGTCTCCAATCACCAGCTTCCAGGGCCAATGGATCCTTACGCCCTGGCGAATGAGGACCCGCTGTCCGATCTTGGCGCCAAAGATCCGCAGTATTTCAACCCGAAGCGGCGAAGGGCACCAGATGCGTTCAACCACGGTGGCAGAGGTCAAAACCCAGAGGGCCTGAACGAACTTCGGACGCCCCTTGTTGTATCCAGAACCGGAGAAGTTCGCGAGTCGCCTGACGATCGGCAATGGAATCCCCCTCGTTGAGACCGAGAAAACAAAAAATCGATTGATTAACGCGTTACGCAGCCAACCTATCAACTTCGAGGCGCTAGCGGCTGCTGGCTACCGCAGCCCGACGAATTGCGTCGCTGAACGTGTCTGCGAATCGCTCCGGAGTCCACTGCAAAATTTCAGGGTTTGGGATCTTTCCGCTCCAAGAATCGCGGGACTCCTGAAGGCGCGCGGCCAGGTCATCTAAACTGCGATTCGCAACGAAGACTCCCTGCATCGATTCCACGGATGGAACAACTCCACAGTTCGAAGAAACAACAACATGCAGCCCCGACGCCAGCGCCTCGTTGACTACCATGCCCCAGACTTCATCGGACGAGGCAAGAACAAGCGTGTGATGCTTCGCCATCAGTTCAGGAAGTAGATCGTTGGCAAGATACGGATGAAATTGAACTGCACCCCCCTCCTGCCCAGCCAGTTTCGTCAAGTCGTCCTTGAGGTGGCCGGAGCCAACGATCGTGAGCGTGTCCTCAGGCCCCGCGATATCCCTGAAAGCCGTGATAATGGCATCGACTCGCTTTAGTGGGATTAGTCGTCCAACGTATAGGTAGTGGTGGCCGTCGGATAACCCGCGAGGGGCCTCGGCCTGGGAGGACTTTTGATGAAAGGACCTAACGTCAACGGCATTGAAGCCTTCAAGAATCTTGGATCGGTGTACTCCAATGTGCAGCAGGGCTTCTCGGGCTGCCGGCCCAGGCACCACGACCGAATGCATCTGGCGAAAGAAGCATGAGCGAATCCACGCGACTGGTCCTCTTGGATGCTTCATCGTGGCCAAAGTACTTTCATAGAAACCGACCCGTCCCACCCCGAAGACCATGGACGCTAAGAGCAAGAACCAATATGCCGGTGATTCCCACCCCCCGAAGACCACTGCATCTTGATCGCCGACGGCCAGGATCGGCAGAATCCCTTTGAGCACGTAGTACCTAGCCTCACCAGCTTTCAATTTCCATGTAGGTATCTCGACGAAACGTGCACTCGGCGTCTCCTCAACCTGCCAGTCCGCACCTCTATTCGCCTTGGAATCTGCTGCGAGGGATTCTCTCGACTCAAGAAGTCCAACGGTTAAGTCATGGTCTGTCCGCAGGTGATTCCAGACGGGCATCCGGTAGGGAGCCGCGAAGTTTGTCACCCAAAGTACTCGCGTTAGAGCGTTCATGCTTCCGGCCTTGGGCCGCCCCCGATGCTTCACGACTTGAGTCGCCCTTCTAATAAGTACGGGCAAGTTACGGCGCTAGACTGCAGCCGATCGATTGCCAAGCCATTGGTCGCGCCGATGATACATCGTGAAAGTGGACTAAAAAGAAACCTGGAAGCAAACAGAAATTATTTTAGTCAGTCTCGGGACGGTTGACTGTTTTCGGAATCGCGGCGCGGTGGCTCCATGCCAGAGGGGGTTCACCCAACCGGTATGATTGCGCCGATGGCTGGAACCATTCCGTCCGATGGCGAATTTGACTGCACGCCAGAAGTTCAACGACACAGGGGGTACACGGTTTGGATCTGAGGGATTACCTTCTCACTCTGCGCCGCAATTGGGCACTGGTTTTGGCGGCGACGCTTTTGGGACTCTTGGGCGGGGGAGGAGTATCGCTCTTGGTCAAACCCACCTACACGGCTGATACCCAGCTTTTTGTCGCGACCCAAAGCTCCGGTAGCGTGACGGAGTTGGCACAGGGAAACTCCTTCAGCCAGGCCCGGGTGCAGTCATACGTCAAGACGGTGACAACGCCCATTGTCCTACAGCCCGCCATAGACAGTCTTGGGCTCAACGTGACCACAGACGAGATGGCCCAGAGGGTGAAGGCCAGCACCGACCTTAACACGGTCCTTATCAACATTTCCGTTTCGGACAGCTCGCCGGCTCAGGCGGCTGCCTCGGCACAGGCAATAGCCAACAGCTTGATCAAAGCCGTTGACCAACTGGAGCGGCCCAGAGGTGGTGGCGCGTCCCCTGTGAGTCTCTCGGTCATCACACCCGCCCAAGCGCCGACCCAACCTTCTGCCCCGAACCCCAAGCTGAACTTGATTCTCGGTATTGTGATCGGTCTTGCATTGGGAATCGCGGCCGCGATTCTTCGAACCGCGCTTGATGTCAGAATCCGCACCGAAGCTGACGTTCGGCGCGTGACGGACTCGGCTGTCCTAGGAGGAATCGCTTTCGACCAAGACGCGACCAAGAAGCCGCTGTTGACACAGGCCGGCCCACAAAGCCAGCGGGCCGAGTCCTTCAGGCAGCTTCGCACGAACTTGCAGTTTGCAAATGTCTCAGGCCACGCCAAGTCTGTACTGATGACGTCCTCTTTGCCAGGCGAAGGCAAGAGCACCACCGCCACAAATCTCGCAATTGCGTTGTCGCAGTCAGGTCAGAATGTCTGTCTTGTCGACGCCGATCTTCGCCGGCCGATGGTCGGCGAATACTTGGGACTCGACCGGAACGCAGGGCTGACTACTGCCCTCGTGGGTGCGGCCGACGTAAATGATCTCCTCCAGTCATGGGGTCAGGGTGGTCTCTATGTTTTGACCTCTGGCCAAATTCCGCCCAATCCCAGTGAGCTGTTGGGTTCCGATGAGATGAAGGATCTCATTGGACGCTTGGAGCTTGCGTTTGATGCGGTAATTATTGATGCTCCTCCACTCCTTCCCGTCACTGATGCCGCGGTCCTTGCCCAGCACGTCGGAGGCGTATTGATGGTGGTTGGTTCGCAGAAGATCAAGCAGCACGATCTTAAGAAGTCACTCAGTGCGCTTGAACTGGTTGGCGCGAATTTACTTGGAGTCGTGCTGAACAGGGTTCCTGCCAAGAGTGGTGACGCATACGCCTACACGTATTACGGAAGCGAAGGGTCCCGGGGTTCGAGTCGATTGGCGGAAGGGACGTCCGTGGACAACCTTGAGGCCTCTGACCGGGAATCTGAGGATCGCGGCGTCGTCAGATCGCCATCCGTATTTCCCAGGGTCCGCGGGTAGCGCTGGTGGATAGCCAGCGTCGGCGGCGCGTTCTGGTGGTGGAGGGGAACGCCGACGGCCACAGACTTTATTACCTGTCGCTTCTGGTCGCGGCTGCTTTGGAAATGGGGGATGAAGTTCATGTCGCGACAACTTCGAGCGCCGTCAACTCTAGTGAGTGGCGCGTGCACATGGAACACCTCGCTTCGGCAATTTCTCTTCAATTGGTGAGCGAATTCTCCATTGAGAGTCTGGGCGCGCTTTCCAATGATCTCGGTGTAGACCACGTGGTTATTCCAGACGGCGACTCTTGTGCATACGAGATTGCCAAGGGTCGTCGCTGGTTGGGGCGCGGTACGATCGCCATTTTGGTGATGCGTGAAAAAGGACAACCGACCAGGGTTCCTGGCTTGGCTCCCATCAAGACTTTCGCCAAGCGGACCGTACTCCAGTTTGCGAATCGGGCTCCCCGAGTTCAGATTCGCGTGTTGAAAAGCGCACCTTGGCGAGGACGCTCCGCTCTCGCTGTTTCACGTGATCCGGTGAGCTTCATGACGCATGAGACATCCAGTGAACTCAGGGCCATTCTGCCGCCAGGAATATTTTGGTTCGGTGTCGTTGGTAGTGTCGATCCGCGGAAGAACCTTCCGCTGGTTGCCTCTGCGGTCGCTTCTTTGAATCGCAACGACGTTGGACTGGTCGTTGCGGGACGGGTTCGTGATCACGTGCTGGAGAATGCGCAGTCATCGTTTCAGCTCATTCGTGCGATGGGTGGAAGAATCCTCGTGATTGATCGCTTGCTTGAGGAACCGGAATTCGACCAGATCATTGCTGAACTTGATTGCGTCGTGCTCGCGCACTCAAATGAAGGATCAAGCGGGATCCTGGGAAAGGCTGCGGCCGCAGGAACCCGCATAGTTGCCGCTGGCGCGTCAACGCTGCGTACAGATTGTAAGAACATCGGCCCAGGTGCCGAGTGGTCTCCGTTGGATGTCCGGTTTCTGGGTGAGTCACTTGCCCGGGCGACAGCAGCGCCGCGCCCGGCCCCCCGGATACTGGCCTCCCCGGGACAATTTGCCTCGGGTCTTCTCGGTACGCGTCGGTGAGGAACCTTCTGAGAGACTCATCTCCCTGCCCACGTCGGCTGAGCCCCTGAGCGTCCTTACCTGAGCCCGTCTGTGGCCGATACTTATTCAGGGATCACTCAGGGATATCAAAAATGGAGGACGCTTTGCCGGGCTATGTGGACATCAACCCTTATCGAAAGTCCACCCGGAAACGGTTCAAGTACGCCGGGCTGCTCGTCTTGTTGCTGGTCACAGCGGGGGTGGTCTACCTGGCGCTGTCGCGCTAGTCCTACCGCGTATCCAGATCCTCGAACACCAGGAACGTCTGCGTATCCTGCACCCCTGGCATCGACTGCAGTTGATCAAAAATGACCCTGCGCAGGTGAATATTGTCGGTGGCGCGGACCAGTAGGATGACGTCGAAATCGCCGCCTACCAGCGCAATGTGCTGCACCTCCGGAATGAGCCGAAGTTCTTCACGGAGTTCGCGCCAGGAGTGCTGCTGCACCTTGAGCGTGACGTAGGCCGATGACTTCAAGCCGGCCTTGATCGGGTCCACCAGCGCGGTGAACTTAGTGAGCACGCCTTCGCCCGTCAGTCTGGAAATTCTCGAGTACGCGTGCGCCCGGCTGATGTGGACATTTTCCGCCACCTGCGTCACCGACATACGGCCGTCCCGCGTCAGCTCGGCAATGATGTCCCTGTCCACTTGGTCAAGCGGAACCTCAGCCTGATCCGCTTCCACCTCGGCCATTGCACCTCCAATTCGTCCACAGCGTGGGCCCGTTACCCAGCTCACATTTGCAATCCGTCTTCCAGAATAGAGGTTTCAGGCAAGCTTTTCCACGATTCTGCCCAGAGCTGGATACGAAACTTCTCCAGGGAACATACTGGTGACAAATAGTGGATACAGAAGGACGGACCAATGACGATCTCCGCGGACCATGAGGCCCAGGGTCTGGCTGACGCTCGGCCGGACGACACCGAAGCCAACGACCAAGCTTCCGAAGTGCGGCGCAAGTTCGGAATCAGCGTGGAAGACTACATGCTGCCCGCCCGCCATCAGATCCAGATGGTCGATCCTTCTGGCGTGCTCAAGCCCGAAGCTGAGCAAGGTACGGAGCCCGGTCACGAATATCCTATCCCTGGCGATGCCGAACTCATGGCTGCTTACGAACAACTCGTCGTCGGGCGCCGCGTCAATGACCAGAGCTCCGCCCTCGTCCGGCAAGGCCGCATGGCGGTTTACCCGTCCAGCCACGGACAGGAGGCGTGCCAAGTAGCTGCCGCTCTGTGCCTGCGCGAAGGCGACTGGCTGTTCCCCACCTACCGAGACGCCGTAGCGGTCATGTCCCGCGGAGTCGACCCGGTCGAAACCATGACCATCTTCCGCGGCGACTGGCACGGCGGCTACGACCCCACTAAGCACAAAGTCGGTATCCAGTGCACCCCGCTGACCACCCAGCTTCTCCATGGCGTCGGAGTTGCCCATGCGGCCAAACTCCGAGGCGAAGACACCGTGGTGCTGGCAATGTGCGGCGACGGTGCCACGAGTGAAGGGGACTTCCACGAAGCCCTCAACTTCGCGGCTGTCTTCCACCTGCCCGTCATCTTCTTCGTGCAGAACAACAAATACGCCATCTCGGTACCCCTGAGCCAACAGTCCGTGGCGCCGTCGCTGGCGCACAAGGCCGTCGGCTACGGCATGGCCGGTGAACGCGTTGATGGAAACGATCTGGTCGCTTTGCTCGCCGTGCTGGACCGCGCCGTGAAATTGGCCCGCGAAGGCTCCGGCCCGCTCCTCATCGAGGCCCACACCTACCGCATGCAGGCCCACACCAACGCCGACGACGCCACCCGCTACCGCGAGGACAGCGAAGTGGCCGAATGGACCGCCAAGGACCCCATCAGCCGCATGACGTCTTATCTCACGGGCCGTGGACTCCTCGACGATGACGGTTCCTCCCGAATCGTGGCGAAGGCCGAGGCCGTTGCCGCGCAGCTTCGCGAAGGCCTGGGTGAAGACGTACCCGTAGACCCGCAAAACCTCTTCCGCTACGTCTTCTCCACACCCACTCCGCAACTGAAGGAGCAGTCCGCCCTGCTCGCCGACGAACTCGCCCGTGAGGCATCCAGCCAGAAGGAGGCAGGCAAATGAGCCCCGCCGTCACCACATCCTCTGAGGCCACCGAGCACGCCGCAACCGGTGACGTCAGCTCCGCCACCGCCAGCGCGGCAGCCAGCGCAGCTGCGGTCGCCGAAGCCTCCGGCCCGCAGACCGTCACCATGGCCAAAGCGCTCAACACCGCGATGGCGGACGCCATGGAAGCCGACTCGTCCGTTCTGGTATTCGGCGAAGACGTTGGCCGCCTGGGTGGCGTCTTCCGGATCACCGACGGCCTCATGGCCACGTTCGGAGAGCAGCGATGCTTTGACACCCCGCTGGCCGAGTCCGGCATCGTGGGCATGGCCGTGGGCATGGCAATGAATGGAATGCGTCCCGTGGTTGAGATGCAGTTCGATGCCTTCGCTTACCCGGCCTTCGAACAGATCGTCAGCCACGTCGCCAAGATGCACAACCGGACCAAGGGTGCCGTCAAGCTGCCCATGGTCATCCGCGTCCCGTATGCCGGCGGGATCGGCGGCGTGGAGCACCACTGCGACTCGTCTGAGTCCTACTACGCCCACACTGCCGGTCTGAAGGTCTTCACGCCGGCGACTGTCGCGGACGGTTACCGCATGCTCCGCGAGGCCATCGATTCCGACGATCCGGTCATGTTCATGGAACCCAAGAAGCTCTATTGGTCCAAAGACCAGGTGGACCTGGGCGCCCTGCGGGCCGAACACGCCACGAATGCTGCAACAGGATCCAGCAGCGAGGGGCGCGCCGCCGTCGCGCGTCTTGGCACCGATGCGACACTCATCGCCTACGGCCCCTCGGTCCCGACCGCACTCGCCGCCGCGGCTGCGGCCGCTGAAGAGGGCCGCTCCCTTGAAGTGATCGATGTCCGTTCGATCGTTCCCTTCGACGACGAAACCGTCTGCGCGTCGGTGCGCAAGACCGGGAGAGCTGTTGTCATTGCTGAGGCTCACGGCTTCGCCTCTGTATCCTCCGAAATCGTGGCCCGGGTGCAGGAGCGTTGCTTCCATTACCTGGCCGCGCCCATCCGCCGCGTGACCGGCTTCGACGTCCCATACCCGGCTCCGAAGCTGGAGCACTACTACTTGCCGAGCGTCGACCGCATCCTCGACGCCGTTGACGACCTTCAATGGGAGAACCGACCATGAGCGCAGAAATGCAGGTGTTCCTGCTTCCGGACCTAGGGGAAGGCCTCACCGAGGCTGAGCTCGTCAACTGGCTTGTGGCCGTGGGCGACGAAATCCGCGTGGACCAACCGATCGCTGAGGTTGAGACCGCCAAGTCCATGGTGGAGGTGCCTTCGCCGTACGCGGGCATCGTCGCGGTCCTGCACGGCGAAGCCGGCCAGACGCTCGACGTCGGGAAGCCGCTGATCTCGGTGGCTCCTGTTGGTGCTTCGGTTTCTGCTGAGCCCGAGCCTGTGGAAGAAGAGGTCTCCAAGGCACCCGCGGTCGCCGCTGCTGCCGAGACCTACCGGACCGAAGAGAAAGCCGGATCCGGGAACGTCCTCATTGGCTACGGCACATCTGGAGGTGGCGAAGCTCGCCGAACCCGGCCGCGAAAGGTGTCTGCTGGTTCTGCCGTTGCTGTGACCTCGGAGCCCGACTTTGCCGAACTCTCCTTGTCTCGCACGCGGATTCCAGGGAAGCTCTCTGCCGTGATTTCTCCATTGGTGCGGAAGATGGCCCGGGACCATGGGGTCTCGTTGGACGCCGTCCCTGGTTCGGGCGAGAGCGGGCTCATCCTGCGTCGCGACATTGAGGCTGCCATCGGAGGGGCAACGCGCGATAGCGCCCCCGTTGAGGTGCCCGCCGTTGTCCAGCCTTCCACGGGGGTTCACGATGCCCGAACCGGCTTGACCGTGGCTTCGCGCACTCCGGTCCGCGGGATACGGAAGGCTGTTGCGGCGAATATGACCCGCAGTCGGTCCGAGATCCCAGAGGCAACTGTCTGGGTGGATGTTGACGCCACCACGCTCCTTGAAATGCGTACAGAACTCAAGAAGCGCGATTCGCACGGCGCTCCAGGGCTGCTCGCGTTCATCGCCCGTTTTGTCATAGCCGGGCTAAAAAAATTCCCCGAGCTGAACACCCGGTTTGTCACGGCCGAGGATACGGCCGGCGGTGAAATGCAGGAGATCGTGGCTTTCGACGGGATCAATCTTGGCTTCGCCGCACAGACCGACCGCGGACTCGTAGTTCCGTCGATCCGCAACGCCCACCTGTTGAACGCTCGCGAACTCGATGCCGAAATCCGCCGGCTTACGGCCGTTGCACGTGACGGGAAGGCAACACCGACGGAGTTGGCTAGCGGCACCTTCACGCTGAACAACTACGGGGTGTTCGGCGTGGACGGCTCCGCCGCGATCATCAACTACCCCGAGGTAGCTATGCTAGGCGTTGGCCGCATCATCGACAAGCCTTGGGTGGTGGACGGCCAGCTTGCTGTTCGTAAGGTCACCGAGCTCACCCTCGCGTTCGATCACCGGGTTTGTGACGGGGAAACGGCTGCGGGTTTCCTTCGGTATGTTGCTGACGCGATCGAGAACCCGGGGACGGTGCTGCCGGATTTGTAAGGCAGAGCTGCTCCAATGGCGCCGGCTAGCCCTTCGGACCTTAGCAATCTGGGTGAATCGCAACCTTGAGGAAGGCCGCGGTTTGGTAAACGTACTGGTATGCCCAGGAATAAGTGGGGTTCGACGCTGAGAACAGCGGGAGACCCCTCCGGTCAGCGACCATGTGCAGGTCGCCTGTGTTGCAGCGGCCGATGAGCACCCGCGACCGGGTCACATGGAACTGTGCCGTAAGGACGTTCGCGCTTTTCCAGCCGTACTTGCTTGACAGATCCTTTAACGCCCGGGCCTCGCCTTGCGTGGTGAAAGGATCAGGGTTGAAGCAGATAATCCGGTACGGTCGGTGGGCATTACATATGGCTGCTTCGTATCTACTGTCCTTTCCGACCGGGCTTGAGACGGCAAGCGTAGGCGCGTACCCCTGCTGCATCAGTTCTTCGGCGTAGCCGATGCGTCGGTCAGGAGGTCCGAGTACGAACAACACATCTGCGTGTGCGGGTTCGTCGGCAGGCGGCACTACGTAAAGAAAAATGCCCGTGACGGCCCAGACGATCACTAGGCCACTTGTTGCAGCCAAAGCTCTGAACAGCAGCCTCCACGTCCGCTGGGGCGCGGTGGTCTCTGTGGGTGGAGTGTCAGTAAGTGTCATACCGTCCTCTAGCCAAAATTCGGATGTGGGCGGCTGCGCTGGTCCGGATCCAAGTCTACTATCTGCGTCCCCCAACATCCACGATCATGCCCTTCGTGGATGAATGCTGAGCCTGCCGAACGGCCATGGCTAAAGGCGAGATGGATTGGATGTGTACTCGAAGGTTATCTTCAGCCAACTCCCAGCGCCCTCGCGTAAAGGAATCGTTAAGATCGGGCCGAAACGTCAGATAACCTCGCTTCATCAGGCTACGTTTATCAACGTAGTCCCCCATGTCGTCCTCCGATTGTCTTGGGGTATCACCCCGTTCCAAGCCAAACGATAAGGTCTCGACATGCTAGCGATGCTCCGGGGGCTATTCACGCCAAACAGAACCTGCCGATACTGCGGGAAACGGATACCCCGCAGATTGAAGTCGGACTTTTGTTCCACTGAGTGCTGGGGGCGCTGGGAGTTTATGAAAGTCTACTGACGGAGTGGGAGAGGACTATCTCGCCTCAGTACAAGGGTAAGTTGAACCCTAAGGCCTTCAAGTCAACTTCTGGTGCAGGAGCCGACGAACCATGACAATGGTCGGGACTCCCACGAAGAGGCCGTGGCAGAGCAGGCTGGCATAAAGAGGCCCAGGCAGGCCGATTAGCCCGCTGAGGAAAATCGTCAAAGGAACATTTGCAAGCGCCATCAGACATGCGCTGATTGCCTGAACTTTGACAATGTTTGCCCCGTTCAGGAGCATGCTCAGTTGACTCATGCCGAAGGCGTAGAGATTCCACAGGGCAAAGGCAATGATAAGTCCTTGGTCAGGGACGACGCTTTTGCCTGCCCAGATTTCGATCCCGAACTGGCCGAAGAGGACCAAAGCAACTGCAGCTGTCGCGTAAAGGCTCATGGTCAGGTAAAAGGTGCGCGCAAAGGATTTCCTGACCCAAGGCATATCGCCATCAGCCAAAGCGTGCGCGGTCGAAGCCCACATTTGCTGAAGCCCACCCGAGAAGAGGGTCGTTAATCCGCTGAAGAGCTTAAGTACGACACCGAAGATGGCGGCGCCGCTGGCGCCAACAACGTAAATAACAACCAGGGTGTCCGTTTGATATGTCATAGCTCCGGCGAAAGCCAGCGCCATGAAGGGGAGTCCTCTTGCAATTAATCGACGGACAACGCTGAATTTATAGCTCGACCAGGCAGGACGGAAGCGGCCGTTTTGAGACTGCAACATCCAAAAAGTCTGGGCCGCGTTGGCGAGTACGGGAATGCACGCAAAGGAGATAACAAAAAAGACCAGACTTGCATTCAAGACGCCACATAAAATCACAGACACAAATACGCCTACCGCGCCAATTAAATTCACATAATTATTGACGAACCCTTTCTGTATTGCAAGTGCCAACCTCGAACCCAAGGTGGCAGGGATCGCAATCGCCGTAGCGGTCA
The DNA here is from genome assembly GCF_056398685.1 of Arthrobacter sp. 01T428. Lineage (NCBI taxonomy): Bacteria > Bacillati > Actinomycetota > Actinomycetes > Micrococcales > Micrococcaceae > Arthrobacter > Arthrobacter sp. 01T428. The sequence goes on from NZ_JBFTPW010000021.1 coordinate 61,744, forward strand.
CAAAAATAATTAGCGCCAGCCGAACCTGTCGGACGTCCACGCCGGGAGCTTTGAATAACAAATCCGGTGAGGAAAATAGAATAGCCGGCACGGCGATCAAGAGCAAGACTAGCGAGATTCCGGTCAAGAAGACGAGGGAATTCGCGTTCAAATTTCGAATACCCTTATCATCTTTTCGAGCGTAGAGCTGGGAGAGATCAAATATTGTTGCGTTTCCTATGCCGAAGTCGAGAAATCCAAATAGTCCGACCAGGCCAACAATTGTGGTGATAACGCCATACTCGATATTTCCGACCGAACGCACCGCTATGGCCACGGACAGAAGGCCGAGGATCGTGGTACCCGCTTTCGAGCCGATACCCGTGAGGAATGCCACTTTAACGGCTTTTGTCCTCAAAAGGTCTGCGGCAAGCGCCGGACGGTTCCCGCGTCCTCCAGCTGTCGGAGATTCGTGTTCTCGACCGGTATCGTTGGGAGTGCGGTAAGTCATGATTTAAGCGACTCAAGGTAGCAATCACGAGTCTTCGAAGCAGTCTGTGACCATGAAAATAGCGACGATCGCTCTAGGCCACGCTCTCCTGAATCCCTTCGGAACTCTGCGTTGGTGGACATTTCTACCATTTTCGCGGCCAGAGATTCAGGATCGCTTGCCGGAAAGTATTCGCCTGCATTTCCGGCGACTTCTCGCAGTGCTGGAGTCTCGGATAACAGGACAGGACAACCGCTCGCCATAGCTTCAAGAGGTGGGAGCCCGAATCCTTCGTATTTCGAGGGGTATATGAGACAAATGGCTTTTTGGTACATTTCTACAAGTTCGCTGTTTTCCGGGGTAGCATGGAGAATTCGGCTTTCAAGGCCTAGTTCACTAAATCGGGAAGCTTCGCTGGGTTGAATTGATCCTCCGCCGACGAGAAGCAGGCTGGCTGTGGTTGATTTGAATATCAATGCGAAGGCTTCTAGCAATAGATCAAAGTTCTTGTAGTTTCCGCGCGGTCCGACAAACAGGAAATAGTTGGCGTGGTCGCCTTTCGTTTCGAACGATGGGTGAAATTCTTCGGAGACTCCTAGTGGCGTTACTACCACTGGAACTTTGAGATCGGGATACAGGGCCATTAGGTCGGACTTTGTCGTCTCGGAAACACATACGATTGCATCTGCTGCAAATATGTGTTCCTCTTTTCGAGCGTGTGGGTTGCCGGAAGGGAAGTATTCGGGGAACATTTCGGGAATCATGTCGTGAACAGTGACGATATGACGACTCTCCGGATGCGAGTGCCAAGGCGTGCCGAAATAGTACGTGTGATGTACAATTTCTGGTGACGGAATTCGTTTTAATTTCCTAAATTTTGAGACGGCGCGATTGGAGAATCGAAGGATTGGCGCCTTGTTTAGGCGTGCCAATGGCAGCGATGACCCCATGCCGGCCTCTTTGAGATGAGCATTCTTTGTGTAGATTGGAAATCCGGAAAGCTCGACTCCTAGATCAGCGTCCCTCGAGAATCGGACGGCTAGATTGGCGAAGTAGTTACTGATTCCGCCGCGAGCTTGGTGAGAAAAAATCTGATCGTCAAAAGTTACGCGCATTAACTCCACCCCATCTGCTGAGCTCCAAGCGACCTTCGCGGCCACGCGAATGAGCGAGACTTCCGACAAGTAGAGGAAGCATCGCTGAAGGCACCCCATGGCCCACGCTTCGAAAGACTATCTCACAGAATCGTGTCGTGGGCTGGCGGTGCGGTTGGACGCACGACTCGGTTTTGAGATCCGCGGTTGAGAAGAGTCCGCGGGCAAAGAGACGAGTGCGTGAGTATCCGACTCGTCGAATCTCTGTGATAATTTGCAGTATCTTCCGCATGCTAGGGTTCGCCCATGGAGGACACACAACTAGGCAGCGTCCGGCTTCATCGGCTCACTGGCCTACGGTTTTTTGCCGCACTGGCGGTCTTTGTCTTTCATGGGCTGCTCTTCATCAACGGTCCGGAGTCGGGCGTGGTGCACTCCATCTTCGGTCAAGGCCGGAGTGGTGTTTCGTTCTTTTTCGTCTTGAGTGGCTTCGTGCTCGCGTGGTCCTCGAAGCCCGGAGATCGGCTTTTAGGATTCTACCGTCGGCGGGCAGCGCGCATCTATCCCGTATACCTGGCGGCGTTGCTCTTCGCAGAAGTGTTGTGGCTTGTTCGGGACCCCAAGGGCCTGGCGAACGGATTGTTGACGCCGTTCCTGCTGCAAGCTTGGGTGCCGGACAAACATGTGTACTTTGCCGTTAACACTCCCGCATGGTCCCTCTCAGTAGAGGCTTTTTTCTACCTCATGTTTCCATTCACTGTCGCAGCGCTCCGCAAGTTGACCGCCAGAGGCCTCTGGGCCACCGCGGCCGTATCAACTGCGGTCCCTGTCGTTCTCGCTGCCATCGCTTCCCAATCTCTCAACTCGTCGGACCTCGATGACGGATCTTTCATGGCATGGGCTGCTTATTACTTCCCGCTAGCACGATTTCCTGAATTTATTCTCGGAGTAGTGCTTGCAATGCAGTTAAGAGCCGGGCGCATGCCTGCGATCTCATGGAAGTTCGCGGTCTTTCTCGCAGGGATGGCATACCTTGCAGCAGGGCTGTGGCCATCAGCGTATGGAATCGTGGCATTGGTGGTCGTTCCTTTCGCCATCTTAATTGTCGCAGCCGCTCAGCGAGATCTCGCTGGAACGGCTGGTTGGCTCCGAAGCCGATGGGCCGTGCAACTAGGGGCAATCTCGTATTGCTTTTACCTAGTGCATAACATCTTCATCGCCCGGCTAGCCCAACCTGGCTTCCAATCAATCGGAATCGGCGAGTGGATCGGGTTTGGCATTGCATTTGTCCTGAGCGTCGTGACTGCTTGGGGTCTTCACAAGTATGTGGAGCTTCCCATTGACCGCTTGCTCGGCCGAAGGGTCCCATCGGGCGTCCAAGAAAATACTAGGGCGGGTTAGCAGCGGGCAGCAGTGAGCGCTGCAGCCCATGCGGGATCAACCGGTCGCGCTTTCGGCCTGTATCATGGGGGAATCGTTGGCCTTACCGGGGGAACCATGGCGCAAGCATCCACAGTCACTCAAACGGCGATGGTCAAAAGCCAGGCGCGGAATCCGTTCCTGGCTACTTTTTCGGCATTAGCTCTAAGCGCGGTCGCCCCCATCCTCATCGAATATGGAACAGCGACGGATGCCTCTGATGGTAAGTACATCGGTCCTCTTCTAATTGCGATTCTGTCCGGCTGCGCGTATTCGGTCGTATTAGGGTCACGGAATCGCCAACTTTTTTCGATGACCTTTTGGCTTTTTGTGTATGTCTTCCTAGGTATTGCGCCGATGATTCAGCTCCGACTTGGGCGCGATACTGACACTGCCGGGAACATAAATCACGACTTGGATTGGTCAACCACTGCTGTGGTTCTTATAGGGTGCGCCGCATTCCTGTGTGCTTGGCTTCTCAGGACCCAGACCGTGTCGTCCGAAAGGAAGGTCGCCGACCTTAGCGGGCGAAGGGTGAACCTCTTGACACTTGGGGCTATCATGGTATCCGCCTATTATGTGTACAAGATTGGTTTCTCGAATCTGTTTATTAGCCGGCTGAGCTTGGACTACATTCGATCAGTTGCCTGGCCTGATAGGAGCACTGCTTCGCTTATCACCGGCGCGGCGCAAATGGGCCTGCTTGTCTCCGTTGTCGCGCAAATGCACATCTTGAGGACAAGATGGAATTCGGGACAGCGGGCCCCAGTCTTTCTTCCCGTCTTATCGATCATTTGCTTGTTCATCTGTGTCAATCCGATCAGTAGCCCGCGCTATGTATTCGGCACTGTTTTGCTTGCTTTTCTTGCGTCCATTGGGGCGTTCTCATCTCTTGGCAAATTTCGAGTCGGAGCAATCGCCGCTATCTTCGGTATGGTCTATCTTTTTCCGATTGCAGACATGTTTCGATCTTCGCTGACGCCGAACGCAAAGTCCCAAAATCCTTTCGAAGCAATGCTTAGTGGAGACTTTGATAGCTGGTCTCAAATTACGAATTCCGTCGAATACGTGGCAACTTACGGGCATACGTGGGGTAGTCAAATGCTTGGCGTTCTGTTCTTTTGGGTCCCGCGAAGCGTTTGGGCGGACAAGCCTATTGACACTGGGTCGCTACTGGCGGATTTCAAGCTCTATGGCTTCCGGAACCTATCCGCCCCGCTTTGGGGTGAGCTTATGGTCAATGGAGGATGGGTTGTCCTCGTGCTCGGGATGTTTCTGGTGGGAGTAGTGATCCGTCGTCTGGATCTGACCACGGAACTGTCGATGCGATCTGGCGCTCTGCCTGGAGTACTGGGGTCCATCCTCCCGTTCTATTTGTTGTTGCTGCTACGCGGTTCGCTCTTGCAATCGATGGCATACCTGTCTGTCATCCTGGTCGCGTATGTTTTTGTCAGGCGTGGTCGTGACGGAACGATCCGTGGGTCCAAGAGTGGGTTTGATGGGGCGTCGTTGACCTGACTTGCCCAGGTGAGCCTGTGAAAGCGTGGCTTCATCCATTTGGGCCGACGCCATGGATAACTAACTCCCGATTTCAGCGGACTCCCCATTGAAGCTGCTTGAGACTGTGTGTCGGGTGCCCGTCCGCATCGGGAAGCGCGAGAACGCAGGCCTCGTTGAGAGCGGTCTGGACCATCCACCAGGACGCCGTGAACGCGGCAGCTGTTTCCGAGCCGGCACGGCCCGAACGGATGACAGCATCGACGAGCTGACCCCAGAGCCAGCCGGTCGAGCGGGCATGCAGCGGGACCTGGGCACTGGTCTCAAAGAGCGGGAGCTTCTCGCACACCATTTCTTCGCACCACCAGCGGTATTTGGACAAGAGGTCCTTCACTGCGCCGGCGAAAGGAAAGTCCCGGATTCGCTGGAGATGGCCTTCCTTCCGTAGTGCCGCAACCACCACGCGCGTGGGGCAGACGGCCGAGTATCGGCCCTTCCGGCAAAGCTTCGTCGTCGGGCATTTACCCAGTCCCCATGATGGGGGCGTCTGAAATGTCAGCCCCGTGAGGTATCGGTCGTCGGACTTTGGCTGGGACCGCCCTGCTAAGTTTGCGGGCGGCGCAACCGTTTTCGCCGGCCAAATCATCTGGCTGCCGGGAGAGGCAAACGACTCGACTGCCCGGCGGAGTTCCCTCCAAAGTTCACACAGAGACCAATCGGCGACCTCACGCAAGAACAACCCGAAGAACGACGTTGTCGCCCTTCTCCCTGAGCGTCACCTCTTTGCACAGGGCCTGAAGTGTCGTCATCCCGAGACTGGGTCGGACCGGGCCTCGGAGCCGGCCCGGGGAGCTGATGGATATGTGAATGGCTCCGGTGCCAGCCGCCGTTCGTGTCGGTTGCGGCTCGTGGACAGACATCGTGACGCGGACATGGTTTCGCTCACCGTGCCGGATGGCGTTGGTGAAGCCTTCCGAGAGCACTTCGATGACTGCCTCGGCCCTGACCGGGTCCTCGTCGCACAAGTCCCACACTCCAGGGTCAATGTCGCATGCCAGCCTCAGCACGCGGCTCCAGGTACCCAGCAGGTCTTGAATACTCGACGCTGCGCTCCCCGTTTGCCCCTGCGGCTCCTCCAAGATCTCACTCTGCGCTGTAGCCATGGCACTCGTCAGGATGTCCCTGACGTCCTGCGGCGCCAGATCCTCTTCTGGGTCGTTCCCACCGGAGGCAGCCAGGGCGAGGGCGCTCGAAACGAGGTTTCCCTGGAGCTTGGTGTGCAGGATCCTGGCGACCCTCCGGCGGGTGTGGAGCAGCTTCTGGTGGGCGCGGTCGGCAAGCTTGAGTTGCTCGTTGAGCGAGCGTGCCAGCCTGACTTCATGCCGCCGTCGTCGGCGTTCGGCAGCTCGAAGAACCGCCACCGTGAGCGCCGTCAGCGGATAGGCCCAGATAGCGGCCCAGTAGAAGAACGGCGCATAGCCGAACGCGTCCTGCAGTAGGCAGGTCACCGACGCGCCAATTGCGGCCGTGCCCGCGTAGCAGAGGGCCATGGCGGAAATTCGCCACAGTGGACTGGTGATCCTCCGTACCGTCCGTGCCGTCGCTGCATTCCCGATGAGCAGGATGGCCCCGCCCGCAACCCATTGAACCAGCAGGAAGAGAACGTCGTATTCGGTCAGCAGACGCACTGAGATGAGTGATTCAAAGAGCAGCACAGGCAATGCGAGCGGTGCAGCCTGGATCAAATCCGTAAGTCGCTCGGTGCGTTCTACACGGTAAGGCGGCCGCGGAGGGGCTGTCTCAGGCGGCAACGGTGTGTGGTCGTGGAAGAGACGGTGGCTCATCGGGCGGACGACGTCATCGGAGATCGTACGCAGCAGGCGTGAGGCCTCGGCTCTGTCGAGGGCTGTCACCATCCGGGCAGAGAGGACTGTGTCAAGACGCCCGGACAGTTCGGTGACATAGTCGGAACGGATCGAGCGCAGACGGTTCTCATCGAATCCGAGCTGCGCTTCGATCGCAGCCTGAGCAGCGCGGAGCCGGCGTTCGAGTACGGCATGCCCGCGGATGGAGTCCGTCAGCATCGCGATCGCCGAGAGGAAGACCAGGGCCGCCCCGATGTTGATGAGGACGCGCGCCCAGAGATCTTCACTGAGGTCGGCGATATTCAGGGCCTGCGCGGACCAAGCCACGAGGAGAGGGCGGCAGGCGCCCAGGAACGCGAAGGTGCCGAACGCCGTCGTAATTCTGCCCTTGAGGCTCCGCCGTGCCGTGATTAAGGGGCGAAGAAGTATCCCCAAAAGTCCGAGCATGACGTGCACGAGAAACACGACCGCAGTGCCGGAACCTTCCACAGCCAGCGTGACCGATCCCGTCCCAGCGAGCGTGACCGATCCGGCGAACATATTCATGACCGTCAGCGCCAAAGGCAAGGTCAGAAGCCACGACCAGAAGCTCAGGGCATTGCTACCGCCGATACCCCGGGCCCAGAGCGCAGGGGAGCGGCCGCTCATTTATCGCTATCGGCAGGGGCCGGCAACCCAAACGCGCGCGCGTACAGCGTTGCCGCGGCAACCCGCGGATTGACGCCCGGATTTCGGTTCAGGCCAAGGGCCTCGAACGTGCGCGAGACGACCTTCTCCACCGAGCGCATGCTGCTTCCCCGTTGTTTGGCGATTTCAGCGTTCGACCAGCCCTCCGCGATCATGCGCAGGATATCCAGCTGTACACGGGTCAGGGCGCCGATCTTCGCTGCGTCCGACGCCACAGGGGGAGTCACGGTGACGGGAAGCTCCACGAGGGCCGAGTTGACCGCACTGATGAGGGCGTCCACGGAGTCAAGGGACGACTTGTTGACGAAGGTTGACCCCGCCGGCAACTCGGAAAAGGGAGCTTCCGACGGATAGTTGGTGAGGAAAACGATGGCGCACCCGGGGGAGAGCGATTTCGCGACGTGCGCCAGTTCGACGCCGTTGGGCCGGGTTCCCAGATCGATGTCAGTCACAAGAACATCGGGATCGACGGCGGCGAACATCGACAGCGCCTCGGACGCCGACGCGCAGTCATGCACTTCGAAGTCCGCGCCCCTCAAGGCATCGGCGACCAGCCCCCGCATGAATGGCTGATCTTCGACAACCAGTACCCGCCGAACCCACCCCATAGCCCCCATGGTTGAAGGGTATCCGAGCACACCGAGTGATTCACCGGCAGCAGCCAGTTGTTACGGCTCAGGACAGATCACGACGGCGGCGCTTGCGTCGCGTTTCGCGACGCCGCCTGCCGTAGTGCTTGCCTCAGGCTTCGGCCTCAGTGGCGGAGGGCGATCGTCACAACGAAGATTGTGGCGGCGCCCAAAATAGCCAATCCAACGTAGGACAGCTTCCGCTGAAACCTTCTCCGACGCTCGCGCCGTTCATCCCTGGCCAGATATCCCGTGCTGTAGTTCCCCATGCCGCGAGGATAGCCCCGGTGAATTTGCCCTCACCTCCAGGGGTTCGGTTATTGCGACCGGTTTGGCTGCCCGCCTACTCCGGGGTAGCGCGGCTGACCACTCAATTTCGCAGCGATCACCACTCAAATTCGCAGGGATTACCACTCAAATTCGAGCAAACGGCCACCTATCGGTCCTTTTCGACGATAGCGTTCGTTGTGGGTTAGCCGCCCCCGGAGTGGGGTAGCCGCCCCCGGATGGTGCGCCCGATGCGTCAGCCCCCTGAGATACCGGGCGTGAGACTTTGCTTTCGGAGCAGCCAAGTCTGTGGCCGGCCAAACCGACTGGCCGGCCACACCATTCGACAGGATGGACTACCGGTTACTGGACGGATTCAACCGGTCGTCGCAACACCGGGTTGTTGAACTGATCGTAGCTGTTCCTCGAGCGCTTCGGCGGGCGTCTTCCAGCCGAGTGCTTTACGTGGCCTGGTGTTGAGGGTGTGCGCGATCGCTGCGAGGTCATCGCTACTCCA